>JBKQUF010000025.1:0-8626 GCA_052140285.1 Limisphaerales bacterium
TACACCGCGATGGCGGCGCTGGGCGCGCGACTGGTCTGGACCAAGGGCGGGGCGCTGCTTGCGGAATTGCGTTCGCCGGCCAATTCTAGGCGGAGCCACGGCGGCTGCCCGGCGGACCCGGCACTGAAATTGGAAAACCATGGAAAATCAAGCGTTGGTCCGGGCGGCAGGATGCCGCCCTTTACGGCAGACAGGATGTCCGCCGCTACGATCCCGGCCTAAAGCCGGTCGCCATCATGATTACCCCGGCCCGGCCGGACTTATTGCGGTGCTGAAACTTTCACCGCCTTGCCGGTGTAATGCACGACGGCATCCGGCTTGTCAGTGACAGGAATTCCCGCGCCGTGATTTTCCGCGACCCAGACGACGTTGAAGGTGCGTTCCTTCAACATGCCGGGAAATTCGCCCGTGCGTTTTCCAATTTCCAGAGTGTGTTTGGCCTCATCCCAGGAAATCGGAATCGTGGCATAGATTCCTTTTTCATAATCGTAAGTATCGCCTTCGTCCTCGTAGAGCGTGAACTTGCCATCCGCGCCGCGATAAATGCGGAGTTCGATGGGATCGGCGGGTTTCTCGCTGGAATACTGGAGAAACGGCCCCATGGGAATGATTGAGCCGGGCCGGACGAACAGCGGCAGGGTTCCGACAGGGGCCGCGGCATCGACGCTTTGGCCGGCCGGGGAAGTCGCGCCGGTCCAGAAGTCATACCAGGGAGCGCCGGTCGCCGGCAGATAGACCGACTGGTTCGTGGCTCCGGCTTCGGTGACCGGAGTCACCATGATTGCCGGGCCAAAAAGATACTGGTTGCCGATGTCCAGCACTTTCGGGTCGTTGGCGAAGTCCACGACCAGCGGCCGCATAAACGGGCTGCCGTGGGATGTGACCTGCCAGGCCACCGAGTACAGGTAGGGCAGAAGACGATAGCGCAAGTCCAGATAGTTCCGCAGAATCCCCTGGGTCTCTACCGGGAACCGCCAGAATTCCTTGCCCGGGTTCAAGCCATAGGAGCCATGCACGCGGAACATCGGGCAGAACGCGCTGAATTGGAACCATCGCGCGAAAAGCTCATCATATCGCGGATTGCTGGGATCTCCGTTGCCGGCGGAACGGTTGCCGAAAAACCCGCCCGTGTCGGTGTTCCAATACGGGATGCCGGAAAGGGAGAAGTTCAGTCCCGCGGGGATTTCAGTGCGCAAAACCTGCCAGGTCCCCTGGATGTCACCCGACCAGGTGATGGCGCTGTTGCGCTGCTGGCCGGCGTAGGCCGAACGGGTCAGGATGACGACGCGCTTTTTGTCCGTGGCCGCCCGCTGCCCCTGGTAAATGGCGGTCGAGTGCATCAGGGGATAGGCGTTGTAAACCGTGTAGCCCGGCCCCATGGGGGTTTGGTAAGTGCGAAAAGCCATGCCGCCAATTTCCGGCTCGGGCGCGTCCAGCCACCAGCCGTCCACTCCCTTGTCGAAAAGTTCGTCCCGCATCTGTTTCCAGTAAGTCTCCCGGCCCGCCGTGCTGAAGGGGTCATACCATTGTCCGAAGCCGGGCGGATAAGCATACGATGTGATCTCGGGGAACATGCCCCCGTTGGCGTTGAGTTCCTTGCTGTTGGCGCTGCCCAGGTCGAATTTCGCCCAGACGGAAATGAGCGCATGGTAGTGCATGTCGTGCAGTTGCTTGAACATGGCCACCGGGTCCGGGTAACGATTCGGATCGAATTGGTGCGACCCCCAGGTGTTCGTGCCGGGCGGCCAGTATTGCCAGTCCTGAATGATCCCATCCACGGGGACCTTGAGGTCGCGCAATTTTGTGGCCACGCCAAGCAATTCTTCCTGGGAAGCATAGCGCTCCTTGCATTGCCAGAAGCCCAACATCCACTCGGGCATCAGGGGAGCCTCGCCGGTCAGATGGCGATAAGCCGCCATGGCGGTGGGGATGGTACCATCACCGTAGCAGAAATAATAATCAATGGCCTTGCCCGCTTCCGACCGCCAGCGCAGGGTTTTCGCGCCGTTGTTTGAATCTCCCGCGGAGCTGGGCGTAATCGTCGTCACAGCGGGATTGTCCCAGAGTAGCACGTATCCCTTGCTCGAAGTCATCACCGGAATGCCGACATCCGTGTTGGCCTGGGCGAGCCTGACCGGGCCGTCGGTGAGATAATTCCAAACGTCCCGCTGATGTTGTCCCAAACCGTAGATGCCTTCATCTGGCGCCAACTGGAAAGACTGCGCGCAGGAGGTGACTGCCGCGCCGGTCACGGTCGCCGGCTCAATTTCGCGGCCTTGGGCCGCTTCTTGAAGCAGGGAATGGCCCGCCGGATCGAGGAAACTCACCGCGCCGGTTTGCTTGTCGATTCTCACCTTGAAATTGGGCGCCGTCAAGGTGAAGGCCTGGTCGTCTTGCTGCCGACTGACGCGCACCTTCGCCGGGCTGGCCACCACGCTGAGGCTCTGGAGCGCCGGCCATTCGGCGGTGGACGCGTAGGTGACGCGGACAATCTCCGGCGACCAGAACTGAACGCGGAGCGTGCCGCCATCAACGGTGAATTGTTCTCCATCGGGCAACTCTTTCGATGCGGTAACCGCCGCCCACGCGGAGGAAACGGAGAGGGCCAAAATCCCCGCGATTACGATGAAGGACGTGTGTATTTTCATAAACGATTGTTTCATATTTCAATTTTCAATTGCCACTTGCGAACGCATCGCCACCACCCGATGGCCGAGGCATCCCGGTTGGCAGGAAAAATTCATTCATTAATTCAGCAAATCATGGCAAGGTTGGGCGCGGTGTGCAAGGCAGGGTTTGCTCCGTGGCCATCGCCGACTGGAGTCCCTCCGCGCCGGCATTCCGCCGCCGGACCGGTCGCGGACCCGGCTTTGTCCAAATGCAGCGCGCCGGGCCAGTCGTCTCCCAGATGAAATTTCCAATTCAAGTCGAGCGACAGATGTTCCCGCGGCGAATCGTCCGCCAAAACCCGGGTGGCAACCAAGAGGGTACATGCGCCGACAAAAAGCGCCCGCGCGAATCGGGTGGTTTTCAATTTCATTTGCATTTTACCAAGAGTAGGAAATCGACGCAATCCGCTTTCAGTTTTTGCGGGATTTTTTCAGTTTGAACCCCTGAATGATCCGGCGGATAAAGTGAAAATCACCGCGCAACCTGTGTTCCTAAAACTTCCATTTCCGCCAGCGCGGCGGATTGTCCGGGAGGAGGTCCAACAATCGTCACCCGCACAAAGCGTCCGGAAATGGAATTTCCTCCCGTCAAGTCCGTGCGGTCCGCGCTGCTGTTCGCCGTTTGCGTTTGGTCAACGAGCAATTTCCAGTTCGTTTCGCCGTCGGTGGAAATCTCGACTTTGTAACGCCAATTGCCCCCGGTGGGGAAAGTCAGCTTCGTCTCGTTCACGGTCACGATGCGTTCCAAATCAATGTCCAGCCACGCGTTGGTGTCCGCCGCGTCAGCCTGCCAGAATGTCGCCGGATTTCCGTCGTTGGCCAGGCGCCCGCTGTGGCCGGGGGCTTCGCTGCTCGCGCGCGTTGGATTGTTCAAGCCCAACGCCAAGACTGAACCGCCGGTGGCTGTGCCGGTAAATCGCACATACGGACGCGGTTTCACGGGCGGCGTTTTGCCGGCGATGAATTTCGGCTCGCCGCGGGTTGTGATTTGAATTTCCGCGTCTTGTAATCCGGGCGAGGTCGCGCGAATGATGGTTTTGCCGGCGTAATATGAACGGAATTCCATCGCGGCCTCGCCGTCGCGGATCGCGATGTCCGAGTCCGGCGCAAAGGTGATGTTCGGCCCGGTCGGAAATTCGCCGGGGCCGGATTCAATCGCGAGCGTGACCGGCGGACAGTTGTTGATCGCCTTGCCGTCTTTGTCCACGACAGTCACGATGATCTGCGCGTCGTCCGTGCCATCAACCGAATTCAACGTCGTTTTGTCCGCTGTCAGTTTCAGTCCGGCGGGGACTCCGTTGCTCGGCCACACCGGCGGCGGGATGTGCAAGTATTCGTTGCGATACCAGTACCATTGCCGCTTGGGCAGGCGGAAATAATCCACCAAACCCATCGCGCCGAATCGCCTCCCGGCCAGGCTGCCGTGGTCGAAGCCGCACCAAATGGATTCGCCGCTCAGCCATGGCAGCCGCCAGGAACCCTCGACATTTCTATCCGCGCCGGGGGTGAATGGCAAATCGCCCCAGCCGGGTTCATACTTGCCCGGGCGATCCGCGATCGTGGAGCCGTATTCGGTAACGACGCTGGGCACACCCGAATTCGGATAGAGCCGCACCCCGTCGCCGTTTTGTCCCGCGACATCCCCAATTTTGTAAAGGTCGCCGCGCTGGGCGCCCCCGATGCCCGCCGGCCTCGTCGGGTCCAGTTCGTGCGTGTAATCAACGAGGTCTTTGAGAAAATTACGCACCTTCGGCATCACGGAGCCGCTGCTGAAAAAAACTTCGTTGCCCATGCTCCAGACGATGATGCTGGGATGATTGCGATTGATGCGGATCATGTCGCGCAGACTGGCTTTCACGCTCGCTTCAAATCCGGGCTGGTCCTCCGGGTCCACCGGATACGCACTGGATGCCCACGGGCTTCTGAATCCGGTCGTGCCCCAGAAACAATTTTCCGACCAGAACAAAATTCCGATCTGGTCGCACGCGGCGGCAAACGCCGGCGCGTGCGGATAGTGCGAACCGCGAATGAAATCAAATCCCGCGTCCTTGACCAGCTTTACGTCGCGGAAAAATCCGCTGTCGGCCACCGCGTCACCCCATCCGGCGTGGTCTTGATGCACGTTGGCGCCTTTGAAATAGTAATGCTCGCCGTTCAGAAAAAATCCCTGGTCGGCGGTGAACTTGAACCAGCGGAAACCGAGCGGCGAGGTGTAATCGTCCACCGGCCGGTTGCCGTCCAACACGAGGGTTTTCACCGAGTACAGATTGGGTTGTTCCGGCGACCATAGTTTTGGATTCGGCACGGGCGCGCTGGTTTGGTCGAACACATTGGTCACGCCCGCCGCGAGCATTTGCGTGGACTTCATCTGCGCGACGGTTCTTCCCGTCGCGTCCAGCACGCTGGTTTTGACGGTGACCAATTTTGCCGCGGCGGAGTCGTTGATCACCTCGGTCTTCACGTTTACCGTGCCGGATTCCTTTGACACTTGCGGTGTGGTGACGAACGTTCCATACCATGACACATGCACCGGCGCGGTGACGACCATCCGCGCGTCGCGATAAATGCCGCCGGAGAAAGTATGCTCGCCGGCGCGCGGCGCCAGGCGCGGGTCCCAAATGTTGTTTACGCGAACCGCCACCACATTGTCGCCGGTCTTTAACGCATCGGTGATGTCGAACGTAAAACCGGTGTAGCCGCCTTGGTGTTCGCCGACGCGTTGGCCGTTCACAAACACTTCCGCGACTTGAAACACGCCGTCGAATTCCAGATTCACGCGCCTGCCCGACCACGCCTGCGGCGCGCTGAAATGTTTCCGATACCAGCCGTAGCCGGTATAAAATCTGTCCGCCGCGAAATACGGCATCGAAAACGAATGCGGCAGGTTGGCGTCATCCCACTTTGCATCGTCAAACGTCGTCGCCTCCGCGCCCGGCACATCGCCCAGTTGAAATTTCCATTCGCGGTTGAAGTTGATGCTTTGTCGAAGATCGGCGGCCGGCATCGCCAGCGCCGAACAAACGGAAAAAATGGCCCAAAGCAATAACCAGCGTCCCGCTCCACCTCTCAGGCTTGCCGTTCTTGTGCTTCTACTATCTTGCGGCCGATCAGGCCAGATTGACTTTGAGAGCATAGGCGAAATCGCAGGGTTTCTCCGCTGGCTTTGTCACCGTCAGGGAGTCGGCGGATTGCGTCCAGATCAGTTTTGCCTGGCTGCCGAGCAATTCGACGTTTTTCACGCCGCCTGGCTGCGCCGACGAGCCGGTGCCCAGATTATTGATCACAAAGCTGTCCCCATCCGGCCAGCCCAGCACGATGGCATATACCACGTCGCCAGCCTTGTTGCGGGTGAACCGGACGTCGCGGGCGTCCAACTGGCCGGCTCCGCCAAACGCCCCGCCCCGGGCCGCATGCGCGCCTTCGCCGAAGACCTTCCAGGGCCGCGTGGCGTAAATCGCCTCGCCGTTGATTTGCATCCAATTCCCAATAGCGTCCAAGATGGCCTGCTCATCAGCGTCAATGGTCCCGTCGGGCTTGCCCGGAACGTTAAGGATGAACGTCCCGTTCTTGCTGACCGCATCCACCATCCAGTGGATGGCTTCCCCGGGTTTCATGTAGTAATGACCGAGGAAACGCGCCCGGTTGTAATGCCAGTCGCCCAGGCAGGTTTCCGATTGCCAGGCGTAGGGCATGATCCGGTTGGTCACGCCGCGTTCGTAATCAGCCACCACCGCCTTGGCCTGGTTGTCCGGCACCTGCTTGATGTTCAGCACCGCCTCCATGTTGCCGTTGCGGGTCTTGAGATTGTGATTATAGAAATAGGCGCCGATATTCATGCCCCCCCAGCCCAGCGGCAATCCCGTGTTGTCAAAATAGAGCAGGTCGGGGTCATGCAGGTCAATCAGGTCGCGCACCCGGTTGTAAAAATTGCGGACATAGGCTTCGTCGGGTTGCTCGTGGACGCCGTGCTTGCGGCAATACAATTGTTGCGGGTCGTAACCCTGCCACCATTGTCCCTTGCCCTCTTCGAGGGTGAGATGCCCGTCGTAAGGCACGCCGGCCAGCGGCCCGGTCCGGTCGCACAAATGGGAGGTTTGGAACCACCACCAGTTGCGCGCCGCGTGGACGGTCACGCCAAAGCGCAGCCCCTGGTTGCGCGCCGCCGCCGCCCATTCGCCAACCACGTCCCGGTGCGGTCCGATGTTTTGCGCGTTCCAAGCATGATATTTGGAGTTCCAGGCGTCGAAGCCATCATGGTGATTGGCCAGGGAGAGGAAGAGTTTGGCCCCTGCCTTTTTGTAACGCTCTATCAACGCCTCCGGTTCCCAGTTCAACAGCGTCCACTGGGCACACAAGTCTTTGTAGCCGAAGACCGAGGGATGCCCGTACCGTTTGATCTGGTCTCGATATTGGCCCTGGCCCTGAATATACATATTGCGGGCATACCAATCGCTGTCCTCCGGCACGCATTGGGGGCTCCAATGTGCCCAGATGCCGAACTTGGCGTCCCGATACCATTCTGGCGCGTCGTAGGCGCGCAATGAATCCCAGTTTGGCTTGAACGGCCCGTCGCTGGAAAGGTCGGAAGCATCCGATGGCGCCTGCAACGGCACGCCGTCCCAAGTGCCCGGCGCCACGGAAGCGCCTGAGGGTCCGAATCCTTCACCTTGGACCGCCCGCGAGTCGGATATGCCAAAACTGGTGGGCGTACCGCCGCCCGAAAGCGCACCGGCCTTCGGAGGTCTGGTCGCGCAACCGAGGTTGCCCGCCACCGGCAACGCCGCGGCGCCCGCGCCCGCCGCCACCAACTTGAGAAATTCTCGTCTTTTCATTTTATTCTTTTGCACTTTTTGTTTCAGACACTCTCCACAATGATTCCATCTGCTCCAGTGTGCGCCCCTTGGTTTCGGGCACAAGTTTCCAGACAAACAGGGCGGCAAAAACCCCCATGACGCCGTAAATCCAATAAGAGAATCCGTGCTTGAAATGACTCACCAAATAGGGGTTTTTGTCCAAAATCGGGAAGGTCCAACTGACCAGGTAATTGGCGATCCATTGCGCCGCCACTGCCACCGCCATGGCTTTGCCGCGAATCTGGTTGGGAAATATCTCGCTCAACAACACCCACGTCACCGGCCCCCACGAAACGGCAAAGCCCGCCGTGTATGCCAGCATGCAGATCAGCGCCACCATGCCTTGGCCGCCCACCCAGAAATCCGTCCCCAAGGCGATCATGCTCACCGCCATCACCAGCGCGCCAATGATTTGCAGCGGCTTGCGCCCAAATCTATCCACCGTCAAAATCGCGACAACGGTGAAAATCAGGTTCACCGCCCCAACGATGATGGTCTGAAACAGCGAGACATTGGTGGTCAATCCCATGCCCTTGAAAATATCCGTTGCATAATACAGCACCACATTGATGCCCACGAATTGCTGGAAAACCGAGAGCATGATGCCGATAAAAATCAGCAGCATGCCGAAGGACAATAGTTTGCCGGAATGATGCTCGCTGAGTGAGGCGCGGATTTCGGAGATTTCCTTTTCGCCTTCTTCCTTCGTAACCAATTTCGCCAGCACCGCCCGCGCGCCCTCTTCATTTCCCTTCAGCATCAAATAACGCGGCGTTTCCGGCACAAAAAAGAGGAGCACCAGAAAGATAAGCGCGGGAATGGCCCCGGAAAGAAACATATAACGCCAGCCGATGGAATTAAGCCAGGTGTCGCCGCTCCCGGTTTTGGAAATTCCAAAATTCACAAAATAAATCACCAACATGCCGAAGATGATGGCGAACTGGTTCCACGCCACCAGGTTGCCGCGCACTTTGGGCGGGGCGATTTCCGCGATATACATCGGCGACAACATCGAGGCCAGTCCCACCCCAATACCGCCCAGGATACCGTAAAAGACAAAATTAGCCATGTAACCCGGCCCCCCGTGGCCAAAGGGGGCAAAGG
>JBKQUF010000026.1:0-3387 GCA_052140285.1 Limisphaerales bacterium
TAAAATCGTTGAGATTGATGAACAAATAAGGTTTTTGAAGGCAAGCCATCCGGACAAATTTGTTTGAGGAAGCAGACAAGGCATTTAGCAATTTGAATTTTATGATGAACACCGAAGAATTTGTTGCCGTTGAGCAAGCCGTCAAGGCCGGAACAGCACCGACCGAGATAGTCAGCACTTTCAACGAATTGACCGCGTTGCGCCACGAATTGAAAAAGCTTGGCGAGCCGGAAAGTTATTACCTCAAAGCCATGAACTGTCCGCATCATCACCGCATTTTTGCGGCGGAGCCGCGCAGCTACCGCGATTTGCCGTTGCGCCTCGCGGAATACGGCACCTGCTACCGCTACGAGCAATCGGGCGAATTGTTCGGCCTCATGCGCGTGCGTTCGCTCAACATGAACGACGCGCACATCTATTGCACGCCGGAGCAGTTCGCGCAGGAGTTCAACGCGGTGAACGAAATGTACCTGAAATATTTCAAGATTTTCGGCATCGAGAAATACGTCATGCGCTTCAGTACCCACGATCCATCGCGCCTTACCGGCGACAACGCCAAATTTGTCAACGAACCGGAACTCTGGAAACAAACGGAAGATCTAGTCCGCAAAGTCCTGGTTGATTCGAAAATCCCCTTTGTCGAAGTGCCGAACGAAGCGGCATTTTACGGTCCTAAGATTGACGTGCAGGTCTGGAGCGTCATCGGACGCGAATTTACGCTGGCGACAAACCAGGTGGATTTTGCCGTGCCCAAACGCTTTGGCCTGGTCTATCGCGACAAGGACAACGCGGACAAGACGCCATTGTGCATCCATCGCGCGCCGCTCGGCACGCACGAGCGGTTCATCGGGTTTCTCATCGAGCATTACGCGGGCAATTTCCCGCTGTGGCTCGCGCCGGAACAAGTCCGTGTGCTGACGATTGGCGAAGAAGAGCCGCTGGTGAATTACGCCAAATCCATCGTGAACGAATTGCGCGCTGGCTTCGTGCGCGCCGACGCCGATTATACCTCGAACAAAATCAACGGCAAAATCCAGGAAGCCGAGACGGCCAAGGTCCACACGATGCTCGTGGTGGGCGCGCGCGACCTGGAGGCCGGAAACGTTTCCGTGCGGCTTCACGGCAAGGGCAACATTGGCGCCAGGCCGAAGGCGGAAGTGATTGCGGATATTTTGGCGGCCATTAAAGAGCGGCGGGCGTAAATCGAACAAATTTCTCCGGGAGCTTGTCAAAACAGATATGCAAGCTCTCAAAGGAATACTGGGTTTGGCGCTCGCGGCGATATGCGTGTTCACCGCGGTCCTGTTTTACAACAACCGGACTGAACCGGCTTATATCGCCAAAGTGCATGCCGCCACCCTGGCCGAGACCGTTCACCATCAGCCGGGTCACGCCCACGTCGGCGGCGTTGTCGCCAGCCACAACAAAAGCGCAAACTCCTGATCTGGGACAGCCAAAAGTCATTGTCTGGTTTAAGGGTCGTGGCCCGGAAAAAAATCGGGAGGGCCTTGACTTTTACGACTGTGTCAGCGGGCTACAGCGAATTTCTCAGCACGCCGTTGAAGGGCGATTTAATCGCGGCGGGCTTTCCCAAATGCAAACGGTTGTTACCGCGATTTAAAGCAAAGGCGCGGTGGAACATTTTAACCTGCTTCATGGCCCGGCGGCGGTTCAAGAGACGGGCAAGTTCTAATTCGCAAGCTCCAGCAGCAAGCTGTTCAACCGTTCGATCTGCGGCGGCTTGTCAATCAGGGCGTCCACTTCCGGCAGCGGCTTTTGGTCATCCCGCATGATGGTCGCCCAGCCCGTCATCATGATCACCGGCGTGCCGGGCGATTCGGCCTTGATGATTTTGGCTACCTGGCGTCCATCCATGTCTGGCATGCCCTTGTCTGTGATCACGACTTCGTAAGGTTGATCTTTCTTTGTGGCGGCGCGGAACAACGCCAACCCTTCCTTGCCGCTGGCCGCAACCGCAACCTGATGGTTGAAACGCGTCAGGCAGTCGCGCAGCAGGTCCCGGATTTGCGCTTCGTCGTCAATGCACAGGATGTTGAGGGAGCGCGGCGGGCGCGGTTTCGCCAAATCCAGCGTCACGGTTTGCGCCTGGAGCGTACGGACGGGAAACGTGAGCCGGATGCACGTGCCCTTGTCCGGAGCGCTGTCAATTTCAATCGTTCCGTTGTGGCGCTGTACCATGCCATAGACCATGGCCAATCCCAGGCCGCTGCCACCCCGCTGGACCTTGGTGGAGAAGAACGGCTCCAGGCAGTGCTGACGCGTCTTTTCATCCATCCCCGTGCCGTCATCGCGCACTTCAACCTGGACACGGCGTTCCCCCGCCGGGCGCTGGTCGGTCGCCGCGCCATCCACCGAGCGGGTGAGCAGGGTGATCGTGCCTCCGCGAGGAAGGGCATCCACAGAGTTGAAAATCAGGTTGGTCAGCGCTTCACGAAGTTCGCCGGCGTCGCCCATCAGCAACGGCAGACTTGGCGCCAACTCGGACTGGACGTTGATGGTGATGCCCTCGCGCTGGGCGAGGTCGCGCCAGCGGGGACGGGTCAACTCAATTATCTCCAGAACCACCTGATTGAGGTTCACGTTGTGCAACGTCTCGGTCTTGGAACGGCGGCGGTAAAATTCCCGCATTCGGGCGACAATGCCGGCGATGTCGCCGCCGGACTTGTGGATGAGACCCAGATATTTCCGCGCTTTTTCCGGGAGGTCCGGCATGGTGGCCAGCATCAATTCGGAATATCCGAGAACGGGGGACAGGGAGTTGTTGATGTCATGGGCGACCCCGCTGGACATCTCGCCCAACGCGCGAAGACGTTCTTGTTGCACCACCACCTGATGCGTCCGGCGCAGTTCATCATAGGCCGTTTGCACCCCTTGGGTGAGGCGGACCTGGTTGTACAAATTGCGGCATTCCTCCTCGGCGCTCAGGACCTTTGCCTGCAAGGCTTCCTTTTCCGAACGCACCGCCGCGATTTCCGCCCGCACCTTTTCGGCGTTGAACCGCACCTCTTCGAGCACCAGCACCACCATGCTCACGGCGATGAAAAGCTGCAGCACCGCGCCGATAAAAATGCCCGCGCCGGACAGGTCCTTATTCTTCTCCTCAAGGGGATAGCTGGCCAGATAAAGCCCCCACAAGAGAAATCCAAAAGACAGCATTCCTGCGCCGACAAAGGGCATTTTGCGGCGCAGGCGAAGAAAGCAAGCGCCCGCGAAGATGCTGCCCAATCCAATCAGGATGAAAACCGGCAATTCAATCGCCAGCACGTTGTTCGTCAATATTTGCGGGCTGGCCACGGTCCACACCAACAAGAACAGCATGAACAAGCCGAACAGGGTCTGTCGCCCCGGCAGGCTAAGAAACCGCAG
>JBKQUF010000027.1:0-31181 GCA_052140285.1 Limisphaerales bacterium
GTCTCGGTTGTCAAAAAAACTGGCCGGGTTGCTCGCTCGAAGTCCGATTTGCGCCACTGGCCGCCGGCTGTGGGAGCGCAACCGACTGGATTGGAACATGCCGATCAGTAAATGGGAAAAACTGTGCATGGGCCTGTTCCTCATTCTCTCGGATTATGAGAAGGGCATCTTCCCGCCGGTATTCAAAGATCAAACAACCACCCATGCTGCGGAGGTGGCGCGCGTGGAAGGAGTACCGGGCTTGGATGCCGAAGGAATCGCTGATACCGAATTACGCAAACCGTTCTGGACCGAGATCAAAACGGTCCGCCGATACTTGAACCAATATATCCGCATCCTCGAATGTCTGGCTGCGAAAGGAATCCGCCCGCCCGCCCGATTGCTTGAATTGGGCTGCGGCGGCGGTTGGACCGCGGAATTCCTGGCCACCACGGGTTACGAGGTCACCGGCACATCCATCGGCCCGGCTGAAATCCGCGCTGCCCTGCGACGAGTTGAAGCACTGAAGACGAAAGGAATCAATCCCCGGCTACAATTTGCGGTGGCAGCAATGGAGTCGGTGGCAGAGGAGATCGGGCCTAAAAGTCATTATGATGCCGTTTACATTTACGAAGCATTGCACCATGCGTTCGATTGGCGGAAAGCGATTGATTCCTGCCATGCATGTTTGAAACCCGGTGGTTGGCTGCTGTTGTGTCATGAACCCAATCTGGTGCATACGTTCTCCTCCTACCGGGTTGCCAAAATCGGCAACATGCACGAAATCGGATTCAGCCGGCGCGAGTTGATGCGCCATCTCCGCCGGTCGGGCTTCGCTCCGATTGATTACCTCACACCGCGTTTGCACTTCTGGATCAAACCCCATTGGATCTGCGCCCGGAAAGCACCATAAAGGTTACCCTTAATTGACTCAAACAATACGTTGATTTCGACTGGTCGTCCGAATAAATGGCACAGCGGCTCACCATGCTCGGCCTCGAAGCCGAAAGCGTCCATAAAATTGGCGGCGATTTCGAAGGCATCATCGTCGCCCAAATCCTCACGCGCGATCCCGTGCCCGGTTCCGATAAGTTCTCTGTCTGCAAGGTCAACGATGGCACGGGCGAACGCGTCAACATTTACGGAGCGCAGACTTAAGTCTGTTCACCAGCGCGTTGCTGGCGATGCCTATGTTTGCTCATGCTCAAGACGTGAATAATAAAAAATGATATGACGAGGATAGCTGCCAATGTAAACAACGATGCAGATTCACTTGCGTCCATCGCCGAGCAATTGAGGTCCATATCTGAACTTCGAAGGCAACCGTGACAATTTCAATTACAAAAAATAGCCGCGCGCGTCGAGATTCCAATCATCAATTGCGGACATTGGCTGTTCCGACACGTCAAACCGGCAAAGAAGAAAATTTGATTGGCGCCGGATTCCTTCAACTCACTCCCTGAAATTCACAAACTGCACCGCCACCGGAAATTCCTTCCCGCGCACAGCCGCAATCACCGCTTGCAACTCATCACGGCTCTTGCTGGTCACACGCACCTCATCGCCCTGGATTTGCGTCGTCACCTTGAACTTGCCGTCGCGGATAAAACCGGTGATCTGTTTCGCCACGCTCGTTTCAATTCCCTGTTTAATCTTGATGACCTGCCGCGCGTGGCCGAGCGGTGAGAGGTCCGGGTCGCCTTGTTCCACGCTCTTGAGGCTGATGCTGCGCTTGGCGAGCCTGCCGATGACCATTTCGTTGAGCGTACGCACCTTGAAATCGTCCTCCGCGCTTAACTTGATCTCGTTCTTCTCCAAAACAATTTCCGCCTTGCTCCCCTTGAAATCAAATCGGTTCGCCAGTTCCTTTTTGGCCTGGTTGACCGCATTTTCAATTTCCATCGTGTTGACCTGCGAAACTATGTCGAATGAAGGCATGATTGTATTATTTTCGAATTACGATTGTTGATTTTGCCCCCCGGCGCAATTCCTAATTGCTCCCACCTTCCCTTCTTCCCTCCTTGTCGTCCAAGGGGCGAGACTTGTAACTCTCTGGATGTTGGGCGTTGGATGTTCGATGTTGGGCGTTTGCCCTCTGTCCCCCGCTTTCCCGCTGTTTCCCGTTCATTTGGTCTTGCATCTCTTCGCGTCTTTGTTCCTTTGTTGTTCAAATCCCTTCCACCCTCATTTGCGGATTGAATCAATCGCCAATCTTTGCCAGTTTCCCTGTCGAAATCGAATTTTCATGACCGAAATCAAGTCCAATGCCGACGTTGAACCCTGTCTTTCGGTCGTTATGCCCGTGTTCAACGAGTCCGCCACCGTTGCCGACGTGATCAAAGTGGTCCTGGCCCAGCGGCCCGTGCAGCAACTCATCATCGTGGACGATTGTTCCCACGACGGCACTTGGGAAAAACTCCAGCCAGTTGCGCAAAACGAGGCCCGCATCCAGATCGTCCGCCATGAATTCAACCGGGGCAAGGGCGCGGCCTTGCGAACTGGATTCGCGCTTGCGACGGCCCCCGTTGTCGTCATCCAGGACGCCGACCAGGAATATGACCCCGCCGAATATTTCCGCCTGCTCGCGCCCATCCTGTCCGGTAAGGCGGACGTCGTCTTCGGCTCGCGTTTCCTCGGCAGCCCTTCCGGCCATCGCGTTCTTTATTATTGGCACTCCGTCGGAAATAAACTCCTCACCACCCTCTCCAACATGGCCACCGGCTTGAACATGACCGACATGGAGGTTTGCTACAAGGCTTTCCGGCGCGAGATTCTTCAAAATCTCAGAATCGAGGAAAATCGTTTCGGCTTTGAACCGGAAATCACCGCCAAGGTCGCCAAATTGCGGGCCCGCGTTTATGAGGTGTCGATTTCCTATAATGGCCGCACCTATGCCGAAGGCAAAAAAATCACTTGGCACGACGGCGTCCACGCCCTCTGGTGCATCGTCAAATATAATTTCCTTTGACCGGCGTTCGCCGGACAATCTCCCCCCCGGGCCGATTCCGTCTTTCTGTCTTTTGCCGGTGGGTAAAATCGCCTCACCCAAAAAAACGGCGCTCGCCAAATCCATCCTCCTTTAATTAAATTGCGGTGTGGCCGACCCTATTGTCCTGACGATTCTCATGCCGTGCCTGAACGAGGCCGAAACACTCGCGCGCTGCATTGAAAAAGCTAAAGCCGGACTTCAGGAGTCCGGTGTGCCTGGAGAAATCCTCATCGCCGACAACGGCAGCACCGATGGCTCCCAGGCCATCGCCGAAAAACTCGGCGCCCGGCTCGTTGTCGTCAAAGAAAAGGGCTACGGGAGCGCCCTCATCGGCGGTTGTCGCGCCGCCCTCGGCAAATATATCCTTATGGGCGACGCTGACGACAGCTATGATTTTTCGGAAGCCGGCCGTTTTGTTAAAAAATTGGATGAAGGTTTTGACGTGGTGATGGGTTGCCGGCTGCCAGTCGGCGGCGGGTCTATTTTACCCGGCGCCATGCCCTGGAAAAACCGCTGGCTGGGCAATCCCACCCTTTCTTTCGTCGGCCGTCTCTTCTTCAAATGTCCGGCCCATGATTTCCATTGCGGCCTGCGCGGGTTCACCAAAGAAGCTTTCGAAAAAATGGATTTGCAGACGACCGGCATGGAGTTCGCCTCCGAAATGGTCATTAAAGCCACTTTGAAAAAAATGCGGATTTCCGAAGTGCCCGTCACGCTCCGCAAAGACGGGCGCTCCCGGCCCCCGCACTTGAAACCATGGCGGGATGGCTGGCGGCATCTCCGTTTTATGCTCCTCTTTTCGCCGCGGTGGCTGTTTCTTTATCCGGGCATCCTCCTCTTGCTCCTCGGCGCCGCCGTTTCCGCGCCGCTTTCCGTTGCGGATTTTGAAATCGGAAGCGTGACCTTCAACGTCGGCACCCTCGCCGTCTCCTGCATGATCATCATCGTCGGCTTTCAATTGATTGCCTTCGCTTTTTTCACCAAGGTCTTCGCCATCTCCGAAGGACTGTTGCCCGACGACCCCAAGCTCACGCGGGTCCTGAAGATTTTCACCCTCGAAAAAAGCCTGGTTCTTTGTTTCGTTGTTTTTCTCGGCGGAATCGCTCTGCTCGCCCATGCCGTTTGGATCTGGCGGCAGGCCCATTACGGAATCCTGCCCTCCACCGACAGCAACATGCGCCGCCTCATCCCGGCCGTCACCCTCGTCGTCCTCGGCATCCAGGGCATCTTTTCCAGCTTCTTCCTGAGCGCTCTGGGGTTGACAACTGCCGGCCGCCGGCCGCCGGTCCCATCTTAACTTGCCTTCTACTGACTGGACGCTGCCGGCTCCCCAAGCCGGACCAAAAAAAGGTGGGCATCGGGATAACCGGCCATTTTGATGGGTTGTCTCACCACGATGATGCCGTGATATGGCGCCGCCCATTGTTCGATGGTTTCATGATGGGCCACCAGAATCATGTCATCGACCATTACGAAATGAATGCCGCGGCTGCGCAGGTCCTCCAAGGTATCACCCGGCACGATCCGTTCCACCCGTCTCTGCCCAAAAGGACGCCACAGTCCCACTTCCGCCACGCCCAAGGTCGTGGCATAGCCCACCACCTGTTCTCCGGACGGCAACGATTCGCCAAACGGTTGTTTGGCGATTATCAGGTCCAATCGCGAGGAATAAACATCGCTCAATTGTCCGATTGCCGACACGTTCGGATATCGGTCATGCAGCTTTTCAGCGGCTGTCCCCAGCGGCAATAACGGACGCGCCGGGCAGATGACCAACAACGCTACCGCGCTGGCCATCACCAGCAAAGCACCCATTTTCCACCAGCCTTTCTGAACCAATTGCCGATTTCCCGGCAGGACCAATAACGATGGAAACAGAAGCATATAATAGGGACAGAGCAGACGGCCAATTTCCCAAACGCCCACCTTGGCCATAAATACCAACAGACACAACCACGGCGCCAGACGCAAGAGTCGAATCGATCCGTCGGTCTTCTCTTCCTGGGTGACGCCGCCTATGGCCCGGCCGCCAAAAAAGACGTCGGCCGCAGTAAGGCAAACAAACAAGGAAAGCGCCAACCCCAAGCCTGCGTTCATCTCGGTCGTCCCCGTCCCGATCTTGCCAAGAGATTCAAATCCGGTGAAATGGCTTCCAAAAGGCGTTTGTTGAAAATGCGCCATCACCACCCCCCATTTATTCGACCAGGGGAAAAACGGCGGCGCAAAATTGGCCAGCGGAATCGCAAATGCGTTTCCGATGATTCCCCAAACCGGAGAATTGATCTGGTAATTCGTTGACACTTCCACGTTCTGGCCGGCCCAGTTCGGAGCGAAACCGATAAAACTCCCCATATGCTCATGGTTCAAATACATCGTTGGGACCAGCGATGCCAGCACCCCGATGACTAGTATGACTCCGCTGCCGACCGGTCTCATCCTCAATAAACGACAGCCCCCGAATGCAGCAATCATCCACGGCAACACCAGCGGCAGATTTGTCGGTTTGACCCCCGTTAACAGCGCCACTGAAAGAAATGATAACCACCAGTCGGTTACACGTCCGCTTTCGCGCGCCCGCAATGCCAATTCCACCGACGCCAGCGCGAACGTTGCCGCAAAAAGATCATTCCCCGTGCTGCCGGCCTGCAAGGCAAAGCACCATCCCGACGGCAGCAACCACATCCACCACCATGCCACCCTCCCGCTGACCCCCAACCGCCGGAACAAGCTGAACACCAAGCCCGGCAATAAAATGAAGGAAATGACGTTGGTTAAATACAACTCCCGGTCGGTATTAAATAACAAAATCAATGGAGCGCTCACCCATTCCCAAACACATCCGGCGGCATTGAATCGCAGGTCAATCGTATGGATCCAATGCCACTTTCCCATAGCCAGCCAATGCAACACCCGCGGAATCCGGTACATCAGCGAATCCCAATTGTTGGGCGGATAGAGCGCACCCCCCACGAACGACCGCACCGCCATGATCAAAAATATCAATGGCGCTGCCCGCTCGAAACGCCGCCACCGGAATTTTCCATGAAAACGGGTTTTCTCATCCCGCCATTCCTTGTAAAAAAGCGCGCCCAAACCGGCTAGTGCCACTCCGCTGGCCACCGCGTATCCCCACCGATTCAATTGGCCGATCACGGATAATATCCAGCCTTCAGCGCATAAACAGGCGCTTAACAGAATCCATATCCGTGTCAAAATCATTGGCCTTCAAGGTTCCAGATTCAACGAAGCGCCAATTATAATTAGTCATTGCGATTTGGGCGACAAATTTAACCCGACTTGAAGCATGGGATGCTTGACTTTATTTCAGCGTCAACAAAAATCCCGGCGAAATGAATCAAAGCGGCAGCGGGCTTTCGGAAGGCATTGGATTCAAGAACAGCGCGAGGCCATGGCCCTGGCTTTGTCTGCTCCTCGCCATTGGTCTCTCACTGTTTTCAGTCATCGCCAGAGTTCACTTTATCCAAACACGACCCTTGGCGGGCCGTCTGGATGGCCAGGAACCTGAATCACATATTTTGGTCACGGATCTGGCCTTTGAACAAACGTCGTGGCGCATCCATCACTTCCTCCCCATTTTTACGCTCGGCGCACCGTATGATAAGTACATTGACGACCATCCGGGCGCCGAATCCACCGATAAATTTGGAAATTACTATTATACCAGCTCTCCGCCTCTCACCTTCGCCCTTCCTTACTTTGCCGTCAGATCGGCGGGGGCACAACCCAGCCTGGAAAACTTGCGATGGTACAATATCACTTTGCAAATCGCCGCGGCCCTCGCCCTCGCCGCACTGGTCTTTCTTTGCGCAAAAAGGGCCGGCGCCGACGCCGGATTAACCCTCATTGCCTCCGCCACGGCCATGGTCGTTTACATGACCGCACCCGAATGCCTCAAAAGCCATTCCATCAATTTATGGGCGCAACAATTCTATGCCCTGTTGCTGATGGTTCAGCTCATCTGCTTTCTCTTCCACCCCCGCCCCCTCCTTTTATTTGCCTTCGCTTTCATCGGCTGTCTGGCGGATTGGACGCCTTATCTTGCCAATTCGGCCATGGCTGCCGTCGCGCTGTGGAGCTTTGACAAAAACCGCGACCCGCGTGCGCTCAAATCGGCCGTCGCCATCCTGGCGGGGTGCCTCGCTGGAGGGCTGTCCCTGATCATCTGGTTCGCCAGTGTTATGCCTATCGGGGATTATTTTCACGACCTGTTGCTTCGCAGCTCCGCGCGTTCCGGATTTTTCCCGGAATGGGCAATGCTCATCATCTCTTATTCAAACTCTTTCGGCTTTTTTTCCCTGATCGGATTGATTGCCCTCTTTTGCCGGCCATGGTCGGGTTCGCCGCCGGAACGGCCGGTTGCCGGTTCCATTTTTTTGCCGGGGAAAAACCCCTTGGTAATTGCTCTCGTCATCATCGCTTTCGCTCTGCTGGAAAATCCCATTATGGCCGGCCATGCCGTCCCGTATTCATACGACCGGCTGAAGGCCGTGCAATTGCTCGCGCTGTTCGCCGCCCTGGCCGCTCTGCGCCGACCCAAACTGGCCTTCGGCCTCTTCTTCGCCAGCGTCGCCGCCGGCGTCTGCTCCATCTTCATATTCTTGAGAATTTACGATACGCCCGGCGGCTGGGGTTATGTTCATGAGTCCGTCCAGCAACGGCTGGGAAAAGTTATCTTTGAAAATGCCACCACCAATGGTCCCGCGCTTTTTAACGGCGAAGTCCGGGGCGCCGAAGTGTTTTATGCCCGACGCGATCTCGTCATGTGCAGCACCAACAACGCGACCGTCCTGGCGCAAAATTGGTGTGCCAAATATCACTTCCCTGAAGCGACCGTTTTCGAAATATCAGGCCATTACCCCGATGCGGAAATAAATGACCTTCCCCGCTCCGTCCACATCAGCCGCGTTTATGCCGATGGAAAAATTGCCGATCTCGGTGTCGTCACGCTTCCTGAAAAACCTGGCGATTACCATCCCCGGCTGGATCCCGACCATCCCTTCGAGAATTTGCGCCTGGCTCAATTCGTGAAATTGTTGCTCTGGCAATAACCCCCCGAGAAAGCTCTCCATCATAATTTTATTTTTCGTTTTCGCCTGAATGGCGGTCAACGCGATCAACGATATAGGGAGGCCTTTGCTTCACTTCCTGGTGAATGCGTCCGATATATTCGCCCAGAATCCCCAGGCAGATCAACTGCACTCCACCGAGAAAAAAGAGGCCGACCGCCAGGGTCGCGAAACCCGGCAGGTTATAGCCCACAATTAAACGTTGAAGCAGTAAAAATGCGCCGTAAAAAATGGAAAAACCGGCGACGCAAAATCCGACAAGCGTTGCCAGGCGCAACGGCGTTTCACTGAAAGTGAAAATGCCGTCGGCGGCCAGCAAAAGCAATTTGCGGAAAGTATATTTAGGCTGTCCGCCGGCACGTTCCTGCCGTTCATATTTGAACCCGGTTTGCCGCAATCCTACGTAACTGCGCATGCCGCGCACAAAACGGCGCCGTTCAGGCATGATTTTCAACAAATCCACCACCCGCCGGTTCATGATGGCAAAGTCGCCGCTGTCCAGCGGAATTTTGATTGGAGTCATCACGGCCATCAGCCGATAAAAAATCCAATACATAAATCGCATCAAAAAATTTTCTTTGCGCTTTTGCCGGATGGCATAGACAACATCGTAACCTTCGCCAAGTTTGGCATAAAATGCGGGGAGAATTTCCGGCGGGTCTTGAAGATCCCCGTCCAATATCGCAACGGTTTCCCCCCGCGCGACCTCTAATCCGGCGCAAATGGCCATTTGATGCCCAAAATTGCGGGCCAGATGAACCCCGACAAAATGATTGTTCTGTCGGCAGAGTTCAGCGATCATCCCTCCGGTTTCATCCGTGCTGCCATCGTTGACGAGAAGGATTTCGACGGGAGATGGCAACGATGGCAATACTCCGATGAGGCGGCGTTTCAACTGGTCGAAAATAACCGCTTCATTGAACAACGGAATTATCAAAGATAACTTCATCGCCGTTATTTCTGCTTTGATGGACCGGCGGGCTTGCGGTAGATCGTCATGACTGAAGTGCCCAACCATCGTTGTGGAATCGGTTCCAGCGCGCTGAGGAGACCAAGTAGCCGGTTCGATAAACGACCGGGTGGTTGGTAGCCGTTTTGGATGATCCGTTGAGAATTGGTTTGGCCCAATGTGCGCAGGTTTCGCAGAAAGAGGACCGGCAGCAAGGGCAATCCCCAATACGTCGTCCCTATTTTCTCCAGCCCCGCTCCGCCGCAAAGCCGCTCCAACGTTTTGAGGGTATATCGCCTCTGATGTCCCACGACTTGGTCGTAACTTGAGTAAAAGATCATCAGCGCCGGAACATTAACCAGCAAATAGCCGCCGGCCTTTAAATGAAAAAGCGCCGCTTCCAGAAATTCCTTTTCCTGCTCGATGTGCTCAATGACATCGAACAAAAACAAAAAGTCATAGCGCCCGTCAAATTCCGGATTACGGTCGAAAATATTGTAACAAAAACGCGGATGATTTTTTGCCAGCGAATGATCCAGGGCGTCGGCGTTTAAATCGAACCCATCCACAGACACTCCGTAACGTTGCTCCATCTGCTTTTGCAACAAACCATATCCGCAACCGACTTCCGCTACTTTCCTTCCCGAAAAATCAAGGTTTCTCCCAATTTTGCGCAACACGTCGAATCGGCGCTTGATCCAGAAATGTTCGCCGGAGGCAATCTTGAACCATTCATCCGCCATATGCACCGGCGACGGCGCAGAAAGATAGACGACGGCCGGCGTGGTTGCCGGCTCGCTGGCTGTGACAGACATGCCAAATTTTAACAAACGACCGTTGTGCAGGCAACCTTCGGACAACGGTATTGTGCGCATGACATTGCTTCGTTGACAATTTTGAAAGGCAACGTCAGCTTGTTGTCTTTATGTCATCACCCCAAAGGAACATATCTTTTCCCCTGGCTTTTTTGGCTCTTTTGATCGCTGGAAGCAGCATACTGTTTTATCTGACCCCGCTGTCGATCCGCGGTGGCTCATGGGGGCAGAGCGTGTTGCTGAATTGGCATGATTTCGGTTTTTTTAATCTCAAGGGGCAGTTGGCGTATAATCCGGGCGGATACGGCCTTCCTGGCCATCCGGACATTTACAGTGGCCATCGTGCCTACGGCCTTTATCCGGCGTATTTCATGGATTGGATTTTTGGTGACTGTGAGGGTGGCTTGGCTTTTTTTTTGTTTTTTTCCGCCATCGTCGGTTTGTCCGTCTGGTTTTTATTGGGTTGCGGAGTGATCGGGACAATTACCGCCGCGCTGGTTGTCTTTTCCGCCTCATTTCTTCGCATGGTCCCCACCTTGGACCTGTTTGATATTCCTGTGCTATTCGGCATCCCCTTTCTATTTCGAGTGCGTGAATTGTTGAACCGGGAAAAAATGACGCCAGCCTCCCTGGTAATTTTACTCTTCATTGTATTCCTCTATATCCCGCTGAACTGGACCACCATCGTTGCGTTGGGAATCACTCTTGCCTATCTGACTGTTGCACGACCGATAAATTTTAAAAGGATCCTTGGATTTGCGTCCCTTCTCGCCGTAGGCAGCATCGTCATTTTGGCAATTTCACTCGCTTCCAAAGTGGGCGGCAATTCCCGGACCGGCACGGTGGCCCATTTCCTGTTTTTTTACCATCATTATCTTATTGGCCCGGGAGGCTACGATGACCAGGGAATGACCTGGATAAAAGCGGTCAGCCGCTTAACCGTCGTTAACCTCATCGCCTTATTGCCTCTTTGGCTGGTTTTCTTTTGGAAAATCGCGCGCATTGCCAGATCGGAAAAGACGATTTCAAAAAACCTGCTCTTATGCTTGTCCCCTTTGCTGGTCGCGATTTTCTTCATCGCCGTCCTGCGTAATTATTTTGCCCATCACCCTTGGATGTCTGGACCAGTGCTGATTTATGGGGTTGTCTTTTCTTTGAGGTTGCTCTTGGACCGGCAAGGGGAGGGGCAAATCACCGGGGCACGTCATTTTTGGGGCAGGATTGCTGTTCCCATCCTGGCGGGTTTTATTTATGGAATGATCGTCCTGGCTTGGTTGAACGCCAATGCGGCCGACGTGGATTCCGTTTTAAAGCTGGCCCGGGAAAATACTCCGCGTAAAAGCATTATTTTTTATTCGCCATCCGATTCCGGGTTTGCGCCAAACGCGGACAGATTTGCTATCATCATCGACCGCCAGGTGGTTCCATTGACCGATTCAAATTCAATTCCGCAAGAGCTGCAATATCCTGGTGGGGAAAAATTTTACATCACTTCTCATGTCCTGCCAGAAAATCCAAACTGGCTGGCCCGAACAGAAAATGAAAAGACGCCGGGAATCATCGCCTCGACCTTGAATTGGTATCGAAAACACATTTCCAGGCGCGCTCCCGGCGACCGTATTGAAATGCCCGGCGGCCTTTATCTTTACAAAATGCCTTGAATATTCGCAAAAGGCGAATGACCGCCCTCATCCCCGATATATGAGCGGCAAACCAGCCCAACCCGCGCATTGGCCGAAAAATCAGGCGCGGGATTCTGGTGCATCAAACTCACCAGGCTGTCGCTGCGAAAATTCAGCCGCAGCCCCGCCATCTCCGCCGACTTTAACCCCACCCACACCAGCCGCCAGGGTAACGAGATGAACCGCGGACTCCGCTTTATTTCTTTCGCAATCTGAACCAGCAATTCCTTGAACGGCCAGGGTCGTTCGTTGGCGGCGGTCAAAATTTGCGGGGGCAAATTGATTTGGCCGGCGGCAAAAGCCTCGAGAAACGAGCACAAATCGTCGCTATGCACCAGATACTGGATTTGCCAGCCGCCGCCAATCAAGGGAATCACCGACGATTTTTTCACCTGGGCGGCGAGCTTGCCGAACATTCCGCCGGCCCCTTCGCCATAGACCAATCCGGGCCGGATGACCAGGGCGCCGCAATCCAGCGCGATTTTTTCAATTTCCAGCTTGGCCCGGCCATAGAGCGAGCGGCAACCCTCGAAGGCGCTGATGCTGGAGATAAAAATAATTTTTGGAATTTTGGCGTCCCGCGCCGCCTCGAGAATTTTTCGCGATCCTTCCACGTTCACCTCGACGATTTCCCGCCAGCGCAACGGCGTGAAATCGTAGGCGCAATGGACCAGGGTTTGCATCCCGGACAACAATTGGGGCGAGACGTCATCGCCCAGCCGGAATTGCGCCGAGCGCGATTGGGGCCTGGGCCGCCGGGTGAGTTCAAAAATGTCCCAGTCCCGGGCCGCGAAAAAAATTTTCACGCATCCGCCCACGTAACCGTTGCTGCCGGTGACGGCGCAAATTTTTTTCTCGTTCATACGTCAAAGCAACGCGGTTTCCCAGCCAATCCGATGGGCATTGGCCATGACGGGAAAGGTGATCGTCGTGGCCGGGACACTGGGCAGGACGCTGGCATCGACGGCGTGAACGCGCGACCATCCGCGCGGCCGGCCCAGGGTATCGGTGTCAAATTCGCCCGGTTGCGCGCGCATGGGAAAGGCGCCGCCGGTGTGGAAGCCGGCGCCCGGTTGCATCAATTGCAGCATGGGCGCCAGGGGAATCGCGCCCAGGCGCCGCGCCTGCCGGCGAAATTGCGCCAGCACCCGGCGGACGGTGCGGCGCGTTTCCGGATTCGGCGCGGCGTCCGCCTGCAAAAAATCATCGTCTCCGTTGCGCCTCAAGGTCATCTCAATTTTGGGCGAATCATCGGAATGCAAATACCCCTGCGCAATGAGGATACGCTCTTCGAGCATCGGCGCAAACATCCGGAGCGGTCCCAACGATTTTCGCACCGTCCGGGCGACGATATCGTTGTAGCCATAAACTTGCACATGCACCGGATGCGGCGCCATTTGCGGCTGGGCAATCTCGATGAACATCTGGCTCAAAGTGTAAGCCGGCTGGTCCCGGACGCCGCGTTCACGTCGCCAGGCCAGGAGCGGGAAAATAAAATACTGGCTGTCGCGCGCCGTCACCGTCCGGTCGTAGGCATTTTGCGAGCGGAGGAGAATCTGCGTGGTGGGGACGATGCCTGCGGCCAGATAAACGCGGGCGGCCTCAAACGAGAGCGGTTCCCGCGTTTGCCGGTCATACCCGGTGATGAAGACCCTTCCGGAATCTTCACGCAGGCGCCTGACGATAACGCCGCCGTGATATTGGAAATTTTTGTCCGCGCGCATTTCCGAAACGGTGGCCGCCGAAGTATAAATGCAGCCATAAGGACATCCGTACAAACACATTTTGCAGTAGGCGCAGCCGCGGCCCTGTTGCGAATCGGCGGCGCGCAGGGCCAGACGGGCGCGTCCAAAGCGCCAGCCACAGGCCCCCAACTCTTCCCGATGCGCTTGGAGGCGTCCGAGGAAGTTTTCCATCTGGACACTGGCGCGCAGTGCGCCAACCGGGTCCGCATGGAGGGGAAAGGACGGTTCCAGATCGTCGTGTTGCGCCGCCAGGCCGGTGAACCCGGCCACCGCGCGGTAATGCGGGGCCAGGGCGCCGCTTTTGACCGGCCAATCCGGAATGTCTTCATCGCGGAACGGGAGCATGGCCGCGCCCCAGACAGTGCTGAAACCGCCGAGCGCCAGCGATGGTTTTACCGTGACGCCGTTTTCGCGCCGCGGCAGGTGGCGCTCCGCCTCGCGATAGGGATAATCGGAGCCGAAAATCAATTTTTGCGGGATGCGGCTGGAGGAATCGTTCATGGCCTTCTTCAAAACAGCCACATCCTCCGCCCGCCAGGCGTCCGGGTCCCCGGCGCCAAGCCGGCGGACGATGACCGCGCGTTCCGGTTCCAGGTCCACGCCGGCATCGAGCATGAGCACGGGCACGCCGCGCGCCAGCAAGGCTTTGGCGCAGGCGACGCCCGCCGGGCCGGAACCGATTACGCAATACATAATTCTGAAAGCACGGGTCAGGAATAGAAACAGGACTTGCTCCGAACTCAAGTATTTTTGAATTTTGAAACCGGGGATTTGTCGAAATGCCGTTGCTTTGGCATCCCGTTACCGGCATTTTCAGTGATTCGTTCATGAGCATCAAACGCCAATCCCTTTGGAACATGCTGCCGCAATTGGTGGCGGCGGCGGCCGGGATTATTTCGCTGCCCCTTTATTTGCGGTATTTGGGCTACGAAATGAACGCGGTCTGGCTTTATGTGACGGTGTTGAACGGCATGTTTGGGTTTGCGGACATGGGGTTGGGCATTTCCGTGGGACGCTATCTGGGAGAGGCGCTGGGAAACAAAGACCGTGAGGCCCTCAAAGCCTATTGGGGAACAGGAAACATCATGATCGTCCCGTTTCTGACGTTGATGGCCCTGGTGTTCATCATCATCGGTGTCTGGCTGGGTCCGAAATGGTTCAATGTCTCATCGCAAAATGTTTTTTTGCTCCGTGAATGCTTTGTGGCCGGCGGGGTTGGGCTTTTTTTTGCCTATTATTCACAATATTGGAATATTCTGGCGCAGGCGCATCTGGATTTTAAATTCATCGGCATTCTCCGCGTTGTCTGCGCGCTGGCGCAAATCATTCCCACGATCATATTGGCGGCCTTTACGCGGAATCCGTTTCTTCTGGTCGTTTGGAGCGCGTTGATTGGAGCCTTGCAATTGCTGGCTTTTATCTGGCATGGCCGAAGGCATTACGAACTGGGATTTCATTTTGAATCCGCCAGTCTGGCGCGGGTCAGGGAAATGTCGGCGTACATCGGGAAAAACTGTTTTGGCCTCATTTTCGGATCGACCTTCGGGCAAATTGATCGTTTGATTCTCGGACGCTTTGCCGGCCACACCCAGTTCGTGAATTACACTTGGGCGGCAAATATGGGTTCGCGGCTGCAAGCATTGAGCGTCTCGGTCATGGGACCGGTGTTTTTTCAGTCTGCGCGCGTCGGAAGCGACCGCAATGCTACCGCCGCAAAGATCTACAATGACACCTTCCAATTTGTTTTCGACTGGTATCTGCTCGTGGCGATTTGGGTCACGCTTTGGCATCCGGTGTTGCTGCGATTCTGGCTGGCCCATTCCATGGGGGCCAAAATGGGTGTCGAAACAGCCGGGCAGGTCGCCCCCCTCCTGTCGCCGGTCGTTATCGCGTGCTGCATTGCCGCCATCTCAAATATTTCCGCCGCCCAACTGTCGTCAATCAACCGCCTGGGCACATACATCATTTTTAATGTCATTGGCGGTTTGCTGACTCTGGATTGCGTTTTAATTGGCTGGAACCATGGTGGAATCGTTGGGGCGGCCTGGGGGTTTTTGATTTCACGCCTCGCCAATGTGGCGCAGGATCTGTTTGCGATCCGCCTGGTCAAAGCCGGCGGCTGGCTGGATATCCAAACTTGGAAAAAGGCCGCCGCGCAAGGCTTGGTGGCCGCCGCCTTCGGGTCCGTTTGCCTTTTCTTTCAAAAAAGCTCGTATTGGCTGTTGATTCCCGCCGCACTACATGGTGGATTGATGGCTGTTTGGATTTTACGTCGTCCACTATTTAAATTTTTCGATGCCAGCGGCATGTTGCCACATTTTTTCAGCCGGTTGATCGCTTCCAACCGGCCATTGTAAAATGATTAATCAAGTTCCGAAACGTGATCTGGTAATGACGATGCTTTATCGCATGCGTTTTAAAGCCATCGCGCCCTTCCTCTCCTCGCTGAAACAATCAGGTTACGCGGGCGACGTGGCGGCTTTTGTCACGATGATGGATGATGAAACCATCGCGGAAATGAACCGGCATGGAATCATCACTCTCCCGTTCCGGTTTCAACCCAGGATTGCCAGACGCATCGTCTGGTTTGCTCCAGTCTGGCGGCATATTTTTAAAAGCAGTCTTTCGCAGGAAAAAAAGGAACGCCTGGCCCACGCCGTTTTCCCATTGTTTTACCGGAGACATCTGCTCTATCTCCAATTTCTGCGGGAACATCGCCAAAAATACAGTCACGTGTTTATCACGGACTGTCGCGATGTTTTTTTCCAGGCCAATCCATTTTCCGTCGGCCTGCCGCCCGGAGTTCATTTCTTTCTGGAAGAAGCCGCGGCAAAGATTGGGTATTCCCCGGATCATGTGCGGTGGCTGATGAGCCAATTTGGCCGGCCGGTTTTGGATGAATTGGCCAACAAAACAGTTTCCTGCGCCGGCACCACCTTTGGAGACATCGAAAGCATGATCGGATATCTTTCAACAATGGTTTCGCTTTCCATGAGCGTCCGGAGCCTGCGCGAACATGACGGCGACCAGGGAATCCACAATTACATTCTGCGAAAACAATTGCTGCCCAACGCCATCATTCATGAAAATCGTCGTGGACCGGTGATGACCATGGGGATGATGGTGCCGGGGGACATTCATTTTAACCCGGAAGGCTGGATAATCAATGACAACGGAGGAATACCGCCTATCCTTCATCAATACGATCGTATTAAACAGGCGGAGAAAACTCTCCTGAGCCATTTGAAAGAGAGAAAATTTGACTGTCAATTCGAATCCTGACAACCCGCACAAATGCCTTATTTGGAAAAAATCTACGCTGAGATGGGTGTAAAAAACGACCCGCCGGAGGAATATTTTATAACCGGCTCGCGTTATATGCTTTTGGAAAAAATTCTCCGGAGATTGCCGCCCGGTAAGATGTGTGATTTGGGATGCGGCCGGGGATTGCTTCTCCGCCGATTACAAAATCACCATGCTGGTTACGGAACTGACTTCGATCCGGGAGCCGTTGATTATTGCCAATCGCTTGGATTGAACGCCGCGCAAATTGATTTGAATTCAGCCTCGAAACTCCCGTTCCCTGAAATGGAATTCGACGTGATGGTGATTAGCGAGGTAATGGAACATCTCTTGGAGCCGGAAAATGCGCTCCGAGTGATCAAGCGTCATTTAAAGCCAGGCGGTACCTTATTGGTGACGGTTCCCAATGCGGTGCCTCTATTTGCAAGGATCAAACTGTTGTTCGGGCACACCGTTGGCTGGCTGCATTATCGTTCTCCGGAAACGGCTGATACGGGACACATCCGGTTTTATACAGTCGAGTCCATGACCCGGCTGCTTCAACAGGAAGGATTTACCGTCCTGGAAACGTTTGGCGTGTCCTTTTGCATGAACGGCCATTTTTGGGCGAGAGTCTGTTATTGGTTGCCACGAATTTTTGGCCACCGATCCAAGGAAGCTTGCACCAAAATGGAAATATGGCTCGGGAAAGTTATGCCGGGGCTGTCGCCCGGGCTGTTCTTTGTCTGCAAAAACCCCTAAGTTTCCATGATATGAAGGACGTTATTTCGCAAGCCTTGACGCGCTGGCCGCGGCTGGCATGATGCGGCCATGGAAGTCCGCAGCGTGGAAGCCATTGTCAAGGCGTTGAATGCCGCCCGAGTGAAATATCTCATCGTGGGCGGCCTGGCCGTGGTGGCGTACGGGTATGAGAGGTTCACCGATGACGTGGACCTGGTTCTGGGATTGGAAAAAGAAAACATCATTCATGGTCTGCGCGCTTTGATGAGCATCGATTACCAGATGAGAATTCCGGTGACGCCCGAGCAATTTGCCGACCCCAAGCTCCGGGAAGAATGGCGGCGCGAAAAAGGCATGGTCGTTTTGCAATTATGGAGCGATCGGCATCGCCGCACGCCGGTGGATGTGTTTGTTTATGAACCGTTTGATTTTGAAAAGGAATTTGCCCGCGCAAAAAAGGAAATTATCATCGGCAAAATTCGCGCGCCCATTGTCGGCTACCGCACCCTGCTGAAATTGAAAAAGGCGTCCGGCCGCAGCCAGGATTTGACGGACATCGAAAAACTCCGCAAATTGGATCGTCATCGAAAAAAGCCATGACCAAAAAAAAATTATACGCCCATCCCGGCTGGAAATACTGCACTTTTGAAGGAGCGGAAATGAGCGTGCTGTTGATGGGGTTGCAATCCACCTTCCGCGAAAAATTGGAAGGATTGGAAGAAAGCGAAAACCTGGTCCTGCAATTGCGCGCCAGCCGTCAGAAGCGGAATCGAACAAGACGGAAATCCAACATCCGTTAAAAACATCCGCCGAGAGACTGCCCTCCCCGTGCATGGCACCCGTCACCACTCACAATTCAAACCGGCATTCGTCCGCGTTAAAATTCCTTCGCGCCCTTTGCGCTTCGCGTGAAGTCTTCTGAATTCATCCGCATTAAATTGATTCTTTGCTTGAATAATTTGTCGCGCGCGGTTCTATTTTGATATGCGCTTTGAATTAAAACAGTGTTAAGCCATGACCCACCGTTTAAGAAGATATTTTTTGATTTTCAAATTTGTCCGCCAAGGATCACTTTCCGTTAACTGGATGGACCGGTTACGGATGGCGATCAGGATCCTGTGGGCGCTGAAAAAAAACAAAGGGCGCTCGGCATCCACGTTGGGAGAGCAATTAGTGCTGGTAAATGCGATTTTGGACATTCCCCAAACGGTTCCGGGAGCGATTGCGGAATTCGGCTGTTATAAAGGGTTGTCGTCGGTGGCGCTATCCATTGCGGCGAAATATGCGGGAAGAAAACTTCTCATTTTTGATTCTTTTGAAGGATTGCCGGAACCCGTTGAGACCATCAGTCATATCGCCAGCATCTCCGAATTAACCTATAAAAAGGGAGATTTAGCGGGAAGCCTGGAGGAAGTACGCGCCGTAATCCATCGACATGGAGAGCCCGATTGCGTGGAATTCATCAAGGGATTTTTTTGCGACACCCTGCCAAAAAGGCCCGAGGATGAACAATACGCCTTGATTTTTGAAGATGCCGATTTGGTGGAGTCGGTAAGGGATGTTTTGCGTTATGCCTGGCCAAAATTGGCGGAGCGCGGTTACTTTTTCAGCCATGAGGCGTTGGATCTGGAAGTGGTCAAGCTGTTTTATTCCGATGCACTATGGAAAGAGACGCACGGAATAAATGCCCCCGGCCTGGCTGGCGCCGGCCTGGGATTGCCGATTGATGAAGGTGATTGGGGAGCACTCAAGATCCCGGGGTTAAAGGGTTCTTGCATGGGTTATTGTTTAAAGCGCCCCATGAAAGCCGCAACCGATTTATCCAACAAATAATCATTTCATGCCCGCAATTTCACTTGTCGTCTGCGTTCATCTTCAGCGCGATTTGCTGGAACGGCTGATCCGCGAGTCGGAGGGATGTTATGATGAACTGATTGTTCTTCACGACATCCCGGATACACAAAATGTTCGTGAAGTGGTGGAACAGGCCGACGGCCATTTTTTTGAACGGCCCCCCGTGTTCCTGCAGGAACCGCATTGGCCATTCGCCTGGGGCCAGGCCAGTCATGATTGGATTTTGCGCCTGGACGCGGACGAATTTCCAAGCGCGCAAATGAAAGAATGGTTGCGGGAATTCCGCCGTGCGCCCGACCCGGAGGCTGAAATTTCCGGTTATACCTGCATCTGGCCATTATGGGATGGTCAGCGCGAAATTACAAAAAAATGGCCGGCGGGACATCAGTTTCTATTCAATAAACGTCGCGTGCGGTTTTTTGGCATGTGCGAAATGGCGCCGATCGCCGATGGCCGGCTTGAACCGCAGAATTTCATTTTGCACCATCAGCCGGTCGGGCGAAAAATTAACAGCCTCAGCAACATCCTGTTTCGCCCGCAATCCCGCAATGGCGCAAGATTTATTGCCAAATGCCTGCTGGGCAAGCCGACGGATTTGGTCTGCTGGCGGTGGCAAAGCGATCAGTGGCCTCTGGGTTGGGAGCAAATCCGGCAACGCCCGTTGTGGACGATGGTCAAGCGGTTAGCAATATTTCCGTTACGAACGCTTCGCGACCAATGGCGTAAAGAGGGTAAATGTATCCTGTCGGCTGCTCTTAATACGCCCATTCATCATGCATTAATCTGCATCAAATATTGGCAACTCCGACGTCGGAATAATGAGGTGGGCCGGCAATAATTGATTTTGGCGGAAAACTTTCCCAAGTGATTGCCATTACGGCATCATTGCATCAAGCCATGACCTGGTGTGTCGCCATTTGGGTTCCCAAAATAAATGCACCCCATGAGCGCTAATTTACAATCGCAACCAGACTTCGGTTATGTAGGAACTTTCGGCCATTTGGAATCCTGCTCGTTCCAGCGTTTCCCGGCATTGTGCCACACCTTTGGCGCCGATGACCCACTCATGTAGTTCGATGATGATGAGTCGGAAGTTTGCCAGCAAGGCTGCCGAAGATTTTAGTGTTTCAAGCTCGCCACCCTCGATATCCATGATCAACACGGAAAACGGGCCGTACCGATGATCTAACTCGTTCAGAGACCTGCCCGGCACACGCACCGGCAACGTTGACTTCATCTGGGCCGATCCTCCAACAAGGTATTTTGGATGAAGAAAAAAAGTGACCTCCTGCTGATTGCTAACGGCGCAATGTTCGACCAGAAATTCGCATCGATTTAAATTACGATTGCGGTAGAGGCCGGGCAAACAATAGGGATTAGCTTCAACGGCGAGGTGGCGCGCCCGCCTGTGTAAAATCTTGTTTGTAATGCAAGAAACGATTCCCAGGCAAGCTCCCAATTCCAGTACCGCATCCTCCGCCCGGACAAACTTTTGCACCAATCGGCGTTCATCAATTTCGTATGAATTATCAAAAAAACAGGAGCGGAACGCAAGACGGGTGATTTTTTTGGGAATGATGAAAACACAACCGTCGGTCCTAAAACGGCCGCCGCTCAAATCAAAAAGCAGGCCTTCAGCCGGGAGAAGAAGAAACTCTCGAAATTTTCCATGAGCATTGCCCAAAGGCTTGCGGATGTTGGGCGGTAAGAACTTGCGGGCCAATGTTCGGAGGGTGTCGCTCATGGCATTCAGGATTTTGTCAATTCGTGGATATAAAAGAGCAAATCCGGAGGGTCTTGGGTCCAAGGCACCGTGTGAGCCATTGCAAAGCGGCATAGCTCAAATGCGGCGGTTTGCTGTGGATAAACAGCCACCAGTTGTACACCAGCATCCGTTCGGAAAATCCGCTTGCCCGCCGAAACAACCAGCGTGAGGGAATCGGGTTATGTTCCAGCAATTTGGCCCGGTCAAAGGGGATTACCATGCCTTTCTCTTTCCTCAACAGGGCTAGATTGCGTTTGCGTTGCACATTGTCCAAGGCGTACTTCCAGCCTTTGCGCAAAACGACCGACGTGCCGCGGTCCACGCCCTCATGGGAGCGGTTCACTGCCACTTCCGCCGCCGTTTGTGCCGCGCCAAATTTCAACGCCAGCCGGAACCACATGTCCCAGTCGCCGGTAAAGTAGGAGTTGGTCCGGAAGCCGCCCAGGGCTTTGACCGCCTCAACGCAAAATAGATTTCCAGGAAAAAAAATAAAGCACTCATCGGCAAACTTCACGACATCGATTTCGCGCCAGGTTTTGGGCCACGAAACCGCCCGGGCTGGGAAAATTTTCCCGTTTCCCTGTTGGATGGCCCAGCGGCCGCAATACAAAGCGCGCCCGGGCGCGTCCTTGGCCAAAGTCAGCATGGTTTCCACAAAATGCGGATGGAGCAAATCGTCGTCGTGCAAGATGGAAAGCCACGGCGTGCGACAGTATTCCATGCTGGCGTTCCAATTGCCGAACAGTCCCCGGTTTTGGGAGTTGCGAATATACTCGATACGATCGCCGAATTCATTCAACACAAAATCGCGCAGCGTGGCATCCGGCCCGCAGTCCTCCACGACCATGACTTTGACGGGAACTGTCTGGTGGAGCGCGCTGCGAACGGCCTCCAGAATGTAATCCCGCCGGCTGAAAACGGTGACGGCGATGGTAATATCGGCTGGCGTTAATTCCATGAGGGCAGCGGGGCTTTCGCGCCGGCGTTTTCGATTGATGACATGGTCAGAATGTGAACCGATAGCTTCTGTGGAAAGCGACGTTCAGGGCAAGCCATTTTTGCCTTGGTATAATTCGCATTGCAGGTTAGTGCCCGCGCGATTATCGTCGCGCCGTGCCGCCCTATCGCCATAATAAATTAGTGACCCTATGCCAAATCACCCGGCGCATTGAAAATTGGCCAACGGCGGTGGGCCTCCGTCTTTTTCGAAATCAAAAGAGTTCGTTGCGCCTGCTTTCCTTCAAGGATGGTTTTCAAGTGGCGCTCCGCGCCGGCACTCGCGACTGGGACGTATTGCACGAAATATTTTTTGCGGGCGGATACCGGAAGGCCTTTGAGTATTTGGCCCGTTTGGATCGGGAGGTTCAAATTCTTGATTTGGGTGGCAATATCGGCCTTTTTGCCCTTGCTTGTGCCCGCCATGTGCCGCGCGCTCAAATCCTTTCATTTGAGCCGGGACCGCCCAATCAGCGAATTTTTGAAATTAATTGTCTCGCCAATCCTGAAGTTCGCGGGCGGATCCGCCTCCGGCCATCGGCGGTGGGAGGAACCGCCCGTCAGGATAATTGGTTTTTCGACGAGGCCAATCCTGGCGGATCGGGTTTATTTGCGCAGTCCGGGAAACCTTGCCGGGTTGAAATTGCTTCCTTTGCTGAGATCGTCTCGGGATTTCCAGAACCCATTGCGCTCGCCAAGATTGACATTGAAGGGGCCGAATATGAAATTCTGGACAACACGCCGCCTGAACTCTGGAAGAAAATCGCCGCCTTATCATTGGAACTACATGAAGACCCCAGTGGAAAATCGAATCCAAAGAAATTTCTGGAGCACATGACGCGCCTCGGCTTTGCAGTCCAGGAGGAATCAGTTTGTTCGTTCTTTCTACGCCGCCAATGAAAAATGGTTATTGCTGTTCTCACCACTGACAATCGCGAGCCGTTTCGCCAATACGAAGACCCAATCCCTTGGTTCGGCACCGCGCCGGAGGCGCTGTTACAGGGGTTCAAAGGAATGCCGGAAGTTGAAATTCACGTTGTCTCCTGCGCGCAACGCCCGATGCGCTCACCCGAAAAATTGGGGGACAACATTTGGTTTCACAGCCTGCACGTCCCCAAAATTGGCTGGATGCGCACGTGCTACCAAGGGTGCATTCGGGCCGTCTCTAAAAAGTTGAAGGAGATCCGACCGGACATCGTTCACGGGCAAGGCACCGAGCGTGATTGCGCCATCAGCGCGGCGCTTTCCGGCTTTCCCAATATCATCACCATCCACGGCAACATGAATGCCATCGCCAGATTGCATCATTCCCACATCGGCAGTTTTCACTGGCTGGCCGCGCGGCTGGAAAATTTCACGCTCCCTCGCGCCAACGGCATCATCTGCATTTCCGATTACGTCAAGAACTTGGTGACCAGACACAACGTCCAGACTTGGATTGTGTCCAATGCCATCCAAGGCATGTTTTTTGATTATCCCAAACAATCGCAGGCGCCGCTGAAGAAACCGCTGCTCATCAATGTCGGCGTCATCAGCGAACGCAAGCGGCAACAACAACTGCTTCAAATCCTGGAATCGCTCCGAAGTGAAGGGGTTGATTTTGATACGGCATTCGTCGGCCTGTTAAATCCTCAATCGTCTTACGCAGTCGAGTTTGACCGATTATTGGCAAAAACCCAGGCCAAATATGGCGGCTTTGAACATATCCAAAAGCTCGATGACGCCTCTTTTTGTCAACTGTACGATCGCGCCTCGGCGATGATTCATTTTTCCAACGAAGAATCTTTTGGCCTGACTTTTGCCGAGGCGATTGCCCGCGGATTGTATTTGTTTGCGTCCGACGTTGGGGCGATTCGCGAGATCGCCAAAGGAGTGGAACGGGTGCAAATCTTTGGCCTGGAACAATGGGATGAATTAAAAATTGCGCTACGGCAGTGGTTGGTTTCCGGGGCTGATCAACAACCGCGTCCAACCCAGCCGCCGGTGGAATTCATCCAGCGTTATCATCCGGTTTATGTGGCGCAAAAACACGTCGAAATTTATCGCGAGGTGCTCAAGATTCGTTCATAAATGGCGCGCAATTTTTGGGCGGTTTCAGTCCAACTGAATAATTTTATGTTTGGCGCGGCCAGGAATGGCGCATCCATCCAGAATTTCCGCAGGATTTCCACATTTTGGCGCTTGAAACCGGTCCGGCCAAAATATCGGGCCTGGCTGCCAAAGCGTTCCCGTGACCATTTTTGGTCCTGAACCAACAACGGCAGGCCGCAGGCAACGGCTTCATGGGCCGACAGGCACCAGTTTTCGTGCCAGCTCATCAAGACAAACCCGCGCGCCTGATGAAGCAATTCAATCATTTCCAGTTCGCTCGAAACAAATGGATGAAATTTAACAAACCGGTCGTCGATCAAGCTTTTGAAACGCTGCCAGTAAGAGTCTGCTTCGGAATACGGTTTGCCCACAAATAGAATCGGCGTTTCCGCCGCGCGCCCCATTTCAGCCAATTCGACGGAATTCTTTCGCGGCGTAATGGTGCCGGTGCAAATCAGGTGGTCCCCGGTCCGTGAACCCGCGCCGGCGCGCAAAAAATCTTCCGTAAGTCCGAGCGGAATAATCGATATTTTTTGGGGAGGCACGCCATACACTGTTTGGAGAACAGACTGTTCCGCTTCAAGACCGACGACGTTTTGGTCGCAAGTGCGATAGGCATCCCACGTCAACTGTTGTTTGACCCCGCGCCCGAACGGCAGCGCAAGGATTGCGCGCACCAATAACCTCTGCCGTTTCAACGCCGGATCAGTGCGGTTGCAAGTCTCCGTGAAAAGCTGTGTGATGACCACCGGCATGGCGACGGAATGGGCAAGTTGAACATACCCGGCGTTGGGCGCGGCAAAAAAATGAATCAGATCGCCACGCTGCTTCCCGTCCCACCAACGAAGATACTCCACCTCGACGCCAATGCTCTCCAAACCTGCCTTGGTCTGCTCGATTTGGGTTTGGACGCCGCCATGCGCCAGCGAAAAAGGCAGATGGTGGTCAAAAAGAATCTTCATTAAACGGATGCTAATTTAGGGGGAAATGCGGAAAACAGAAAGCAGATTTCCAGTTGAGCTACCACGGATAGCACGGCATAATACCAGCCCATGAACAATGCAGCCCTCTTAAAATCGCTGGTGACATACGCGATTGTAGTGCCGGTGGCATTGCTCCTGGGCTATTTCCTGACCGATCCGGCGTCCGTTTCGACCGCTTTTTATGCCGGGCTGGTGCTCTTCGTGCTGGCCTTTCCGTTGCTGGCCAAATGGCATTACCAAATATTATTGTTTAGCTGGTCAGCCACGATCATCCTTTTCTTCGTCAAGGGAGCGCCAAATTTCGGCCAGTTGATGATCGCCATCAGCTTGACGCTCTCGGTCCTTGAACGAATTTTGAATCCCAAAAGACAATTCATCCGGGTGCCTTCGATTGCCGCGCCTTTGATCGCCTTGGTGATTGTGGTGGTGATCACCGCCAAATTCACCGGCGGAATCGGAATGCATTCCTTTGGTTCTGATGTATATGGAGGCAGGAAATACATATTTATGTTTCTTGGTATCGCCGGATTTTTTGCCTTAATATCCCGCCCAATTCCTCCGGAGAGGGCAAAATTATACGCCGCGTTGTATCTTTTGGGAGGCGTAACGACCCTGATTGGCGATATGTATCCGTTTGCGCCTTCCTGGAGCCGCATTATTTTCTCCATTTTTCCCCCGTCTGGAGCGGCAATCCGCGAAGGTTTTGATGTTGGCGGAGCGCGGCTGGCTGGCATTGCCAACGCCGCAGTCGCCGCATATATTTGGATGCTGGCCAGGTATGGTCTGCGGGGAATTCTGTTTGGCGGTCGGTTTTGGCGCCCGTTGGCCTTGTTGGCCTTCCTCTTTCTGGTGTTCCTCGGCGGTTATCGAAGTTCGGTTTTTCTCATCGGCTTGGCCACCGCCTTCATGTTTTTTTCCGAGAAACTGTACCGGACCCGGTCGCTTCCCGTGTTTGTTTTAGCAGGGGTGCTGGGTGCCAGCCTGCTGGTTGTGACGGCGGACAAACTTCCGTTCACTTTTCAACGCGCCCTCGCATTTCTCCCGCTGCATTTGGATCCAGTGGCCCGTGCCGACGCCCAATCCAGCACCAACTGGCGGATTCAATTGTGGACGGCCCTGCTGCCTCAAATTCCCCAGCATCTTCTGTTGGGCAAAGGCTATGTTATTTCCCAGGATGATTATGACCAAATGATGGGCGGCGGTCTAAGCGCCTATCATACAGTAGATGCGGCCGGCCAGGGTCTGGCTTTGGCGGGTGATTATCATAACGGCATGCTCTCGGTCGTTCTCTGTTTTGGCATTTGGGGCGTAGTGATTATCGTTTGGTTTATATTTGCGGGCTTGAGAGTGATGTGTCGCAATCTGAAATACGGCCGGCCCGATTTATACACGATCAATTCGATTCTGTTTATTTTGTATTTCAATGAGGTCGCGTCCTACCTTTCCTGCTTTGGTGGTTTGGGCATCGCCACAGATATGGTGTTCTTTACCGGTCCGCTGGGGTTAAGCATCGCGCTGAATCACGGCATCTGCCGCCGGCCGCCAAAGCCGGTTCCGGTCGTTGAAACCGTCGGGCAAAGGCGGCTGATCCCGACGATGCCGGCTTTTCAGAGTTGAGGCGGGCGTATCCGCTCGGAGCGCCGGCTTGCAGCCGGCTCTGAACGCCGCATGGCGCTTGGACTTACGGAGAAAAAACCGATTACAAATCGGCGCTCCGGGATCATCCGCCGAACAGGTCCATCTGCGGCGGCGGTTCGAGTTTTTTCAATTTTTCACGGTCGCGCTGGACGCGCGGCTGGCGAACGTTGCCTTCCGGCGTCAATTCGGATTCTTCCAGGTTGGATAAAATCTGTTTGGCGCGCTCGAGCACCGGCTTGGGGACGCCGGCCAGCCGGGCAACTTGAATGCCGTAACTTTTGTCCGTGCCGCCGGCGACGATTTTGCGGAGAAAGACGATCTGGTCATGCCATTCGCGGACGGCGACGTTGAAATTTTTCAGCCGGGGCAGGCGCGAGGCCAGTTCCGTCAGTTCGTGATAATGCGTGGCAAACAAGGTTTTCGCGCCAACCTGGTTATGGAGATGTTCGAGGATGCTCCAGGCGAGCGATAGGCCGTCAAAGGTGCTGGTGCCGCGGCCGATTTCGTCGAGGACAATCAAACTGCGCGAGGTGGCGTTGTTGAGGATGTTGGCGGTCTCGGTCATTTCCACCATGAAGGTGCTCTGGCCGCGCGCCAGGTCGTCGCTGGCGCCAATGCGGGTAAAAATCCGATCCACGAGATCGATTCGCGCTTCGGCGGCGGGCACGAAACTTCCCGCATGGGCGAGCAAAGCGATGAGGGCGACCTGACGGATGAAGGTGGATTTGCCGGCCATGTTCGGACCGGTGATGAGGGCGATCTGGGTTTCGCCGTCGAGGCTGGCGTCATTGGGGACGAAACGTTCGTCGAGAAGGTTTTGTTCCAGGACGGGATGGCGGCCGTCCCGGATGCGCAAGACGCCTTCAGCGGAGATTTGGGGGCGGGAGTAATTGAAAAGGCGGGCGGTTTCGGCAAAGGACGCAAGGACGTCGAGCTGGGCGAGGGCGGCGGCGGTTTGCTGGATTTCCTTCAATTGGCCGAGGACCTTTTCGCGCAACTGTTGGAACAGTTCGTATTCCAACTTCATGCTGCGCTCTTCCGCGCCGAGGATTTTGCCCTCCATGTCCTTCAATTCGGGCGTGATGAAGCGCTCGCCGTTGGCGACGGTTTGCTTGCGATGATAATGGGCGGGCACCTTGTCGAGGTTGGCCCGGGTGACTTCGATGTAATAACCGTGAACAGAATTGAACCGCACTTTTAGGGAGGCAATCCCCGTGGCCGCGATCTCATCCGCCTGCAATTTGGCGATCCAATCCTTGCCGCCGCGGGTGGCCTGGCGAAGCTCGTCGAGGGGGGCATCGAAGCCGTCGCGAATCATCCCGCCTTCCTTGACGGCCAGCGGAGGATCGTCCACAACCGCGCGCGAAAGCAGGGCGGCCAAATCCGGCGATTCGGAAATTTGGGAACCCAGGTCGCGGAGCAAATCCGGTTGAGGATCCGGCAGGTCCAGCCGTTTGGTCGTGAACGCCGGGAGCGAGCGTTTGAGCGCGGGCAATTGTTCCAGGGCGATGCGCAACACCGCCAGATCGCGGGCGTTGCCGCCGCCTCCGCTCAACCGGCCGATGGTGCGCTCCAAATCCCGGACCCTGGCGAGCTGGACGCGGAAGTCTCCCAGGGCCGCGGAATTTTCCATGAAAGTTTCGACGGCATCCTGCCGGCGGCGGATGGGGACAACGGCGGCGAGCGGCTGGGAAATCCAATTACGCAGCAAGCGCGCGCCCATGGGGGTGACGGTGCGGTTGACGGCGCCGTAGAGGGAAGAATGGCGCGGCGCGTCCGGGCGGAACGGTTCGAGAATTTCGAGGTGGCGCAGGGTGGTCTGGTCGAGGACCAGGAAATCGTTGCGCTGGTAAAAGGAGATGCGCGTGAGGTTCCGGGCGTCGCGGCGCAAGTGTTGGGTGAGAAAATGCAACGCCGAGCCGGCCGCGCCAATGGCCGCGGTTTTTTCCTGCAAGCCGAAGCCGTCGAGGGAGGCCACCTTGAAGTGTTCGCGCACGGTGAAGATCGCCGTTTCGGCGGCAAAGGTCCAGTCGTCGTAACCGTTCAAAATCGGGAACGCGCCGCCGAGCACGTCACGTACGGCCGTTTTTTCCGAGGGGAAGATGATTTCCGCCGGTCGCAGCCGTTCTAGTTCGGCGACGAGCGCCGTGTCGTTTTCCAGTTCGGTGGCGAGGAATTCGCCCGTGGTCAAATCGACCAGGGCGAGTCCAAACATTTTTCCATTCGGACAGATGGACGCCAGAAAATTATTTTTTTCGGCGGCGAGCATTCGTTCGTCGAAGTGCGTGCCCGGGGAGAGAATGCGGGTGACCTCGCGTTTGACGAGTTTGCCAGGTTGGGCGTCTTCGAGTTGTTCGCAAACGGCGACCTTGCGTCCGGCCCGGAGAATTTTGCCGATGTAGCTGTTGGCGGCGTGGAAGGGAAGGCCGCACATCGGCACGCCGTTCCGGGCGGTGAGAGCCAGATTCAAAATTTGCGCGCCGGCCTGGGCGTCTTCAAAGAACATTTCATAAAAATCACCGAGCCGGAAGAGGAGGAGCGCGTCTTTGGGCAGTTCACTTTTGATCCGGCGATATTGGGCCATCATCGGGGTGAGTGGGGTTTCGGCGGACATCAGGCAGTAAATTAAACGCGAACGACGGCAAAAAACGAGATGTTTTATGCAACGCCGTGGTTGACGGGGTATTGGATTTTTACGAAGTTACCCGCATGAATTCCACCTGGTCCGTCTGGAAACGAATTTGTCGTGTCTTCATCCCCCTGTCCTTTTTGTTTTTAGCGATATCGCTGCGGGCCGATGAGCCGAACAAGGGGATTTCCGCCATTAATTCGGGGGACAACGCTTGGATACTGGCCAGCTCGGCGCTCGTCCTGATGATGACGGCGCCGGGGTTGATTCTGTTTTACGGCGGGCTGGTGCGGACAAAGAACGTTTTGTCCACGATGATGCACAGCCTTATTTTGATGGGCGTGGTCTCGGCGTTATGGATGGTTTTCGGGTACAGCATGGCATTTGCCCCGGGGAATGCGTTTGTCGGCAAACCATTGACGTATTTGTTTTTAAAAAATGTCGGGGCGGCGCCCAATGCGAGTTACGCCGCCACCATTCCGCAGGAGACGTTCATGCTGTTTCAGATGATGTTCGCGATCATCACGCCCGCGCTGATCAGCGGCGCGATTGCGGAGCGCATTAAATTCAAGGCCTATCTCATGTTCACGGTGTTGTGGATGGTGGTGGTGTACTTCCCGCTCTGTCACATGATGTGGGGTACGGGCGGCTTGTTCAACTGGGCCGGGGGAGGAAAAATTCCGGCGCTGGATTTCGCGGGCGGAACGGTGGTTCATATCAGTTCAGGAATTTCCGCGCTGGTGTTTGCCATAATGCTGGGAAAACGCGACGGCTACCCGCGCGAGCCGATGGTGCCGCATAACGTCGTGTTCTCGCTGATCGGGGCCGGGCTGCTGTGGGTGGGCTGGTTTGGCTTCAATGGCGGGAGCGCTTTGAACGCCGGGCCGCTGGCGACCAGCGCGTTTGCGGCCACTCATTTTTCCGCCGCAGCCGCGGCGTTGAGCTGGATGGCCACGGAATGGGCGGTCAAAGGCCGGCCGAGCGTGCTCGGCGCGGCATCGGGAATGGTCGCGGGACTGGCCACGATCACGCCGGCCTCGGGATTCGTCAGCATCCCGGCGGCGTTTGGCATCGGGTTGGTGGCGGGCGCGGTCTGTTACCTGGCGGTGACCAAATTGAAATCCACGTTCAATTATGACGATTCGCTGGATGTTTTCGGCGTCCACGGCGTCGGCAGTTGCCTCGGCATGTTAATGGTGGGATTCCTGGCCAGCACCGAGGTGAACCCGGCGATCGCAACGACGTTTATGAAGAACGGCCAAATCGTGTCGCTGGCCGGGAGCGGCGCGCAATTCGTGAACCAGCTCGAGGCGGTGCTATTCACGGTGGCGCTGGCGGGGATCGGCACATTAATTATCTTGAAAATTGTCGGCGGGGTCGTCACTTTAAGGGTGAGCCAAGAAGACGAGTTTGCCGGTCTCGACCTGTCGCAACACGGCGAGCGGGCATATAATGAATAACGAAGAGGAAGGAACTATATGAAAAAAATTGAAGCCATCATCAAGCCATTCAAATTGAGCGAGGTCAAAGACGCCCTGAACGAATTGGGCATCCAGGGGATGACGGTGACCGAGGTGAAGGGCTTTGGACGCCAGAAAGGCCACACCGAAATTTACCGTGGCAGCGAATACACTGTGGATTTTCTCCCGAAGATCAAGATCGAAACCGTGTTGCCAGACGCCCAGGTCAAACCCGCCATCGAGGCCATCATGAAGGCCGCCAAGACGGGGAAAATTGGCGACGGCAAAATCTTCGTATCCGCCGTGGAGGAAGCCATTCGCATCCGCACCGACGAGCGCGGCGAGAGCGCGGTGTAGGCGGTTAGTTCTAAGCCGTAACCATGCAGTTGAGGCGTAAAACCGGCTGTATCGGATAACACAACAACCACAATTGGAACCAGTTACAAATGCAAATCCTACTGCATTGCCGTTGGTCTTCCGCACCGCTTGGTCAACC
>JBKQUF010000028.1:0-6097 GCA_052140285.1 Limisphaerales bacterium
CTTGCTGGAAAAACTGGGCCTGATCAAACTTTTCGCCACTGTGCCGCAATGGGCTTTGTAGCCAGACAAAAACCGGAAACCGCCGGTTTTACTGGCCTTTTTGAAAATCTCCGAGGAAGTTAGGCTAATTACCGTTTCTGTCACGCCGCTGGAGTTTGCATGTAACCCGGATTGTTGGCCTTCAATACCGCTTCGATCGGTAACAAGTCATTACCCGGAGTTTGTGGGTCGTTTAAATCCTGTCGCTCCCGCCATTTTTAATCGAATATTTCAGCGTTCCACTTCGCCAGGATTTTCCGGCACGCCGGGATCGTCCAGAATTTGCACGGCAGTCGCGGGGCCAAGCGTCTTCCAATCCTGCAGCACCCAGGCGACTTTCTTGTCCGGCGTCACTTCGACCAGTTGCGGTCCGTGGCCGGCGGCAGTGCCGCGGGAACAAAAAATGGTATCACCATTGGCCAGCCTTGTGCAGCTCTGCGGCGCCACAGCGAAACGATATTCCGGTGGCAAGTCGGTGTTTTTAAATTCCCAAACGGTTTCGCCCTTGGGATTCACCTCGCGGGTGAGATTGTCCTGTTCGTCCGTAATCAGGGTATTGCCGTTTTGGAGACGAATGGCGGCCCACGGCGAACGGATCCGGTAGCTCCAAATTTCGTTGAAATTCCGGTCGTATTCCACGACGCGGTTCATGGTAAGGAACGGGACGAGATAAGTGCCCTGCGCGGTGTAACGCACCCGGCGAAATTCGCCGTGAATGTTTCCGGCGGACGGCGGCTGGATGAACGGCAAAGCATGTTCCACTTCGACGGCGCCGGTCTTGATATTGACGATCATGAGTTTGGGCGGCAGGCCGTTCAGCACGAACAGCACGCGGTCCAGTCCGATCGGCTCGCAAGCGTGAATTTCGGTATGGTTCGTGCCGTTGCTGTTGTTGCCATCGTAACGCCACACGACTTTTTTCTCCGGCGTGATTTCGGCAAGATATTGCAAACGGCTGAAAAGGATATTGCCGTTGGAAAGCATCCAGAAATCGTCATATTCATAACCTGCCCCGGTGGAATAAGTCCAAATGACCTGGCCATTATTGACGAGGAACATCTTGTTGCAGCCTTCACCGGCGTAGAGCATCGGATGTTGGGCCAGGCCGTTGCCAGGCAGGTTGGCGGGGGTGACGCCATTCGTCCATCTGCCGATGGGCGCCACGGCTTCGGCCGGTCCCATCGCGGGCACATCGGGCGCGGTGAAACGGTCCAGCGCCGCCAGGCATGGTGCCGCCGAAGAAACCTTGGCGATGGGCGTCCGACAGGCAGTCAACGTGATCGCCGCGGCAAGAATGGCTATTGTCAATTGGAAATGAGAACGAGTCATAAATTCATCGCGATTACCCGCCAAGATTTGCCGGTTTATAACCCGAACGCAAGACCGTTCCTCCCACCGCCAACCCGCTACGCACAAACACATCCATTTTTTGAGTTTAATCCCACGGGTTGAACGTTTTGGCGTGGCGAAAATCTTTTCCGTTGCGAGTGGCAACAACCAGATCGTTCCGCACTGCCATCGCGTCAATCAAACTGTCCCAGAGTGCTTGCGGTTGGCGTTTGACTTCGGTGGAACGTTTCAGCCGTCCCCAAGTCCGCGATGTTTCGGCGTCCCACACCATGACCAGTCCCTCAAAATCACGTAGAAAATCGTCCAGACGCGCATTAATTTGAATCTTGCGAGCTTCGCTGGGACTGGCTTCCGCACCTTCTTGGATTTCAGCGATCACCGGCGCGGGCACAAACCATTCTGCCGATTCAAGAAACGCAATAACCTTTGGGTTCGGGTTTGGCTTCCACCATTCTGACAGGACATTGTTGTCCAGAAGATATTTCATTTACGGGGCAAAAAGTCCACCGGCCCGATGGCACGTAAAGCCGCCGCCGCCGCCTTCCGGTCAAAACTTTGAAAACGCTGCAGCTTGTAGCGCGGCTCACCATGCTCGGTCAAAATAACCACTTCGCCTTTGTCCGCTGCTTGGACAACCCGCGAGGTATCCCGCCGTAACTCTGTTAATGTTGCTTCCATAGAATTAAAATACACACTTTTCACACTTTAACAAGCCCTACACTTTATGCCACCAACCCCGGAACGCGCTGGGCCATGCCCGGCAAGGGGTTGAGGAGGGAACTGTTTTGGTCCTCCGGAGCATCAAAGGCGACATGGAAAGGAATCGCCATTGGCATGGCCAGTGAGCGTGACCATTGGGTGGCATCGTCGCGCAGGGGGGTAAAGCCGTTTCGGTTGAAGAACGAATGACAGGCGGTATTGACCGCCGTGGGCAACAGCCGCCCGACGATGTCCGCAGCATTTCCACCGGCCAGTTGATTGACGATATAAGCCAGCAAAGCGTCTTCAATGCCCAGTCCCAGTGCGCGACAGCTCATGACAATGTGGTCGAGGCAATTATCGCGTACCCAGGCGGCGCCGATGAGTCCGTATTGAGTGAACCGGTCGGCAGCTTGGACGACATGGAGCCGGTGGCCTTCGGCAAAACGCCGATGGCATTGCTCCAGGGTATAACGCGCGCCGGTGGTATTGAACTGGTTGGTTTTGTTTAAAAGCTCCAGTGCGCGGTTCATCTGCAAGTCGCTGGCATCCTCAATGACTGACAGCGAAACGCGGAGTTGGAGGCTTTGAAGAAATTCCTGATGCGAAAGCGCGCTGCGAGCGGACTCGCGCTCCAGTTGCGCTTTGACCATTTCGGTCTTGCGGACGGACTCGGCAGTGATGACCGGCTGCTGGGTTTCCGATGACCAAAGCAGGATGCGTTTCAGATAGTAAAAATGGCTGCCGAGCACGCGCACGCCGGGCAACCCGGCCTGGATCGCCGCGCGTTCCACGGGATTATCATCAATCATCACCGCGCTTTCCGGGCGAAGATTGACGGCCTGAAGGATTTCCGCGAGATTTTCCGCCTTGCCGCGGAAATTAATTTTATGCACGGCAAAATCGGACAGGGAAATCTGCCCCTGGACGATGCGGTCCCAATTGGCGCGGATGAATTGTTCGTCGTTCTTGCTGACGATGGCCAGGAGGATGCCGCGTTTTTTGAGGATGAGCAGCGTTTCCACGAGGCCCATCGGCCAGCCTTCGGCCACGCCCAAAGTTCCTTCGGCCGCCACGCCGCGCCACAAGGTGTCGTCCAGGTCCACGGCCACCAATTTCACCGTGTCCTCCCGCCGGAGGGTCCGGCGCATCGCAAAAATTTCGTGCAGGACGGCTTCAAAAAATTCGAGCCAGCGCGCGGAATAATGCTGTTGCATGGGAGCGGGCGGTTCAATCCGGTTCAAATCATGATCGTGATCGCCGTCGCTCAAAGAGGTCCCGTGGGTGAACGACCAGACCATGTCATCCTGGCAGGATTTTTTTCCGACGCACGCGGAGACCTGGTCCACGTCCACAAAGTACGCATTCGTGAGTTTGGCCACTTCGGCGGCGAGGAATTGGTTGAGCCGCTCGATGAAGTGCATGACATTGCGCAGGTCGTATCGCGGTTGCAGCCGTCCCAGCGGATTTTGTTGCGGCACCATGAACCCGAGGACAAACGTCAGCAACTTGCGCTCGGTGTTCGGTTTGACCGCTCCGGCCAGATAACGCGCGAGATTATCCTGGGTTAGTCGCAGGAATTCCTCATGCGACGCCAGATCATCCGGAAGCCGAAAATAAGCGTTGCCGAGAATCGTCCTCAACGGAAGATGGACGATCTGGAAATCGTACTGCGCGGCCTGGTCCGGGGCCATCTCGGGAAAGGAATCAAAATTGTTGAGCAGGATGAAATCGCCCTTGAAAAGTGGATTGATCATCGCGGCGATATCGGGAAAGGCCTGGGCGAGGCAGGCGCCGATGACAAGAAAACGTGTTTCTGCGTCCGGTGTCACCTGAAGATCGGTGGGGGTCCGGTAACGGGAACCGTTGTGCCGGGCAAAAACAGCGGGAGCGACCCTCGTCATCCGGGGCTTGCTGCCGTTAAGCGGTTGTGCCGATGGTGCAATAACGCTTTCGTATCGGACTAATCGGCAGGCACTTTAGTGAAATCCCGGGAAAGGTGACGCGGTCACCTCGAATAAATCGCCGCAAGCCGGCGAGCCGCGACTCTCATTGCTTCGCGTCTTGGACTGCGGCGTGTGTGGGGTTGAGCATTCCCCAAAAAAATTCGCGCCTTGGCCCCTGAACCTGCCGCATTCTGTCGGGCTTTCAAGTGACCATTGGCATTCGCCTGCTCTTCCCTCTCCCCTCAACGGGGAGAGAATTCCCCGAAAAATTCGCGCCTTGCTCCCCTGAACCTGCCGCATTCTGTCGGGCATTCAAGCGATAGCCCCCATCCGCCTGCCACCTGTCCGCTGTAGCCTTGGCGAAGGCGGATTCCCTCTCCGCTCCCATCGGATGGGAGGGGAGAGGGCCAGGGTGAGTGAAAGTGAAAGGGTCAGTCCTAGAATGGTGACACTTTTTCATTCGCGATTGGTTTTTATGTTTCCAGCCTCAGCAATGTTCCATGCATTTGCCGGAGTTTGCGCACGGGCTGGCCTGTCCCTGATTGCCGCGCCCGTATATTCAATGCGCAATGGTCTGGCCATATCGCAGCAAGAATATCCGGCCAGCCCCGTCCTGTAAAGCCTAATTTGTCACTTTTCTAGGACTGACCCTTTCATGGACAGGACTGGATGTGGGTGGCCCATGTCTTGAAACGTTTGGAATGAATAAAAAGAGACGAAGCACCTGCCTCAGGCAACGCTTTGAACTCAAAGACCACAATTCGCGGAGCGAACAGCAAATATGGGGAAGCCATTGGTTGCCGACTTATGTATGTCGTTCAAGAACCGAGCCCTGTTTGTGAATATTTCAAATAATCATATGGATCTTTAAATTTGACCCAGACAATTAACTTGCCAGACATCTCCCACCGAAGCCATTCATTTATCGCCAGACCATTACTAAAACACATCCATTGCTCACAATGGTCGCCAAGCATATCAACGCTTAGGCCATTATAAGTGCCCAAATAAACTCCGTGATGTCCACCGTGCATAATTTGAACAAGCTTAAACTCATAAATGTGGCTAACAGGATCCATGTGCAAGCCATACACATCATAGCCATTACCCGCTTTGTCCCTAAAAATATGTGTTTCCCCCGGCTTCTCAATATTCCCCGTGTTGACATTGGTCATAATACGCCCGTAAATCAACGGAATTGATTCGATTAATTGTTTCTCTTCCAATGTAAATAAATTGGTATTTGAAATGCTGTTCGTTAACTCTGTCGGACAGGGCATCCCTTCTTGTGTTCCATCTGTGTTTACGAGAATATCGACATTGCTGAGACTGTAAATATCCAGTCTAAGGTTATTCTTTGGTGCTGATGAATGTAATTTAAGCCCTTGAGGATAAATTACTGCCATCATAAAGCAAAAAACGTAGAAACATAAAATGAAACCGATAATGTAAAGTAAGCGTTTCATTTTTAATTATTGGTCGTCTGGCATGGGATCAAGGTGCAAGCCAAAACTCTCGGGGTAAGTATCACTTGGAAGTGCTATCCCCACGATTCCACCCACAACCCGGGTTTGGATTACGCAATTGTTTGCAAGAGCATCGTAAGTTCCAGGATGATTTTGAAGCTCGTTTACATAACTCAAGGCGTTAATCAGTTCGTTAAAACCAATATTGTATTTTTTATAAACAGTCGTTGTATCACCATCAGGATCCCAGAGTTTGCCAGGTCCTGTAATATCTAAATAAATGCCCGGAATATGATTATAGTAAAAATCAAAATTAGGAGTCCAGGCTGGAGTACCATAACCAACTGGACTTCCCAAGAATAAGGACAAACTGGACGGAATGTACTCATTCACGGCATCGGTTGGGGCGTCAGTGCTTAATCGCCACCAAGCATGCCCCCAGTCACTTGCCAAGTCAGGCCAGCCAGTACAATCAGGATAATCCATAAATCCCCCAGGAAGAGGGATTCCGCTTCCTGGCGGAAACGGCATATTGACGTACACCTCAAAATAGGACAAATATTTTTGCTGGCTCTCATTAAACGTAAAATAATTCAC
>JBKQUF010000029.1:0-13134 GCA_052140285.1 Limisphaerales bacterium
GGCGGCAGTCTGCGGTTTTGAAGCGTAGGCCCAGCCCGCTCGCGCGCGTAGCCGTAGCAGCAAAATTGCAGTCTGACCCGAATTAAATTAAAATATTACTGGAGTTTGCAGTTAGGGAAAAGGCAGCGGTTGCCATACGCCAAATAGGGTTGTAATAACTTTCTTTCATACATTCGGGGGAAAGTTATGTCTGGGGACAAGCCTAAGCCATTTTTTGATGATGAAAAGCAGCAAAAAGCTGTCGAATGGATAACTAACAAATGTGGCGACCTAGAATGCGAATGTTGCAAAGCAAGGCAATGGCAAGTTACTCCAGAAATAGTAGCAAACCGTTGCCGTCTTTATGCGCCCATGCGCTGCCAATGCGAGTCCAGAAGCCTTCGCCGCCTTCGCGGTTGCGGACATGGTAGGCAATGTGGGTTGGTGTTTTGGAAGCGGGTTGGTTGTTGGTGGAATCAGTCATGGAAAGTCTCCTTTTTAAATTTCGGGCTGCGCCAATCGCGGCCTGATGGCAGGAAAAAGAAGTCCCTTGAAGCCGGGGCGAAGCGAACCGGGCAAATCTGAAAATTGGGGGCGACCTTCAGGGGGAACCGATTTTCTGATTACGCGGACTGGCGGGGACTTCAACGTGCCAATCGAAAAGGCTGTGTGGCGCAACCAGCAAAATTATCTGCGGAGATCGCTAGGCTGAACGTCAACAAAACGCACCGTAATTTATACTGTCAGCGCTGTCTTGCCACCACGGACAAAAGCATTATTCTGTGAGCATGAAAATGAAGTGGTGCGTGGCAAACGTTCTGGTGTTCGTTACCAGACGGACTCTCGTCGCCGCCTTGACCACATGATAATTTCAAAGCAAATTGACTTCTGATTTAATAAACATTATGGCCACTTACCAATTAGATTTGTCAAAGATGTTTGCAGAATTAACGCCCAGCCAGCGCAAGGCGGGATCGCTCGCCGTGAGATAGGCGCGGGCAAGGTGCAAATTCAGCACTGGCTGCCGCTGCGCCGCGTTGCGGGCTTCTAAAAGGCTCTTGGCCTCGGTTTCGTCTTTGGTGTGTAGGCTGGTCTGTTTGCCGGTCGCGCTGTCCTGCATGTAGAACATTTCCCCGCGCCGGAATAACGTGTATTTTGTTTTCATAACTGGCTTTCTCTGTTTCGAGATACCAGTCCTGTTTCAACGGCGTTTGTGAACGCGCGTTGTGGCGAAGTTTCAGCAAGTTCTAGCCAGTTTTAGCGAATTGTTTTACCATCCGCCCCGTGACTGACACTTTTGCTGACAGTGGCCGTCCATCCGGCAAGCAAACCCTAATAAACAAAGGGTTTAATTAAACCCGCCACAGATGGGCACAGATACACACGGATAAAAAGGGCTGAGGGCTGTTATTGATTTTCGTTGACCAAATAGTTGGCCGCATGATTTCCTCGCAAATGGAATTTGAGAATAAAAAATCCGTGCCCATCTGTGTTTATCCGTGGTTGAATTTTTTGTCGTTGAATTCATGCTCATGGAAAGGCAACTTGCACAGTGATGAAATTTTTTTCCGTGTGGGTGATTTTTGCCTTGGGACTTTCCGTTTCCAGCGCCGCGTTCATTGATGGACAGGAATACATTCCCCTGACCGATTGGGCCAGGGCCAACGGCTTTCATTTGTCCATCGCCAATCGCGAAGTGGTTTTGGCCGATAAAACCGCCCGGCTCGTTTTTGACGTGAATTCCGCCCAGGCGCAAATCAATGGGGTGAACGTCCGCCTGTCCTTCCCGGTGGCCGCCGACCACGGCATTCCGTTGATTGCCCAAATGGACATCAACACCGCCATCCACCCGCTGCTTTATCCGCCCAGAAGTTCCGCCGACAAAAGGATTACCACCATCTGCCTTGACCCCGGCCACGGCGGCAGGGACACCGGCAATCGCGTCGGCCGCGGATTCTTCGCCCATAACGAAAAGGCTTACACCCTGCCCCTGGCGCTTGAACTTCGCTCCCGATTGGAGGACGCCGGTTTCAAAGTGATTTTGACGCGCAACAAGGATGTCTATGTCGATTTGCCCGAACGTCCGGCTATCGCCAACCGCGCCGGCGCCAGCCTGTTCATCAGCCTGCATTTCAACGCTTCGCAAGAGGATAAGGATACGGTCGAGGGACCGGAAACGTACTGCATCACGCCCGTTGGCGCGCAGTCGTCGAATGCCCGCGGCGAAAACAGCGAATTTGGTTCCTCCGTGGGCACCGGCCCCACCACCGCCAACCGTTGGGAGAACCAGGGACTCCTGCTCGCCTACCAAATCCAAAAATCCCTCGTCCAAAATCTTCGCGCCACCGACCGCAGTGTCCGCCGCGCCCGCTTTGCGGTGTTGCGCGATGCCGCCATGCCCGCCATCCTGATTGAAGGCGGTTATATGACCAATCCGACTGAAGGACAAAAAATCTATTCCGCAGCGTATCGCGAGCAGATGGCCGCGGCCATTGTGAAAGGCATCCTGGCCTATCAAACGCTCATGGAACCGCCCCGCCCTGTTTCCATCGGGAAAACCAATCCGGCCCCGGCCACATCATCCCCACCATCCAATGAGCATCGTCACTAAAACCGGCGACTCCGGCGCCACGGCGTTGATGTACGGACGGCGCAAGCCCAAGAACCATCCGCGCGTGGAAGCCGGCGGCGCGATTGACGAATTGAACGCGGCCCTCGGCGTCGCCCGCGCCGCCGCGGTTCATAATTTCATCACCGAAAACCTGCTCGCCATCCAGAAGGATTTAATCGTTCTCATGGGCGAACTCGGCGTCCAGCCCGAGGATTTGAAACGTTATTTCGGCGACGGCTACCTGCCCGTCACGCCGGACATGACCGCCCGGCTGGAAGCGCTCGTCAAACAGATCGAAGCGCAGAACATCAGTTTCAAGGGGTGGGCCACCCCCGGCGCCACCGCCGCTTCCGCCGCTCTGGACATGGCTCGTACCATCTGCCGCCGCGCCGAACGCCGCGTTTGCGAACTCAAATTCCTCGGCGAAATCCAAAATGGCGAGATTATCATTTATCTCAACCGCCTGGGTGATTTGCTGTGGTTGTTTGCCCGCTGGTGCGAATCTGATTTGCCGGGGCAAACCATGCCGGGAAAGTGAACTGATTCCTTTACGCCACCGCGCCGCCGGCGATATATTGTTCCATCTGCGCAATCGTGGCGTCCTGCGCCGAGATGGTCCAATTCACCAGGTCGCCAATGGAAACGATGCCCGCCAGTTCTTCGCCGTTGAGCACCGGCAAATGCCGCACCCGATGCTCCGTCATCAGCCTCATACATTCCTCAATCGTATCCTCCGGCGTCACCGAGATGATTTCGCGCGATAAAACCTCCTTCACCTGCGTTTGTTTCGAGGTCTTTCCCTGCAACGCGATTTTGCGGGTGTAATCGCGTTCCGTAAAAATGCCGGCCAGCGCGCCCTGCGACACGACCGGCAACGCGCCGATATTTTTATCGGCCATGAGTTTGATGGCGTCGAAGACCGTGGCCTCCGGCGAAATGGTCCACACCGTTGCTCCCTTGTGATGCAACAGTGAGCTGATGGGTACGCTCGTTTTCATAGGCATTACCTGTTTATCCACCCGTTCCCAAAATCTTGCAAGTGATTTCTTAAATTAATTATTAACATTAGCATCACTGAAGTCCGGACGTCAATCCCCATGTCGGGCGATATCAAAAAAATGAGAGGATCCGTGATGGAAGAGCACATCATTGACGGTCATTTCATTAACGCCCTGCTTTAGCGGGGTGATGTTGGCGGTGGCAATAACCAGAACCGCTTCAGCGGTTTCTTGGCGTGCCAAACCGCTAAAGCGGTTGAAAAATTCAGGACAGCGCTCAACCCCCCCGCTAAAGCAGGGTGTTAATGGAATCGATTCGCCAAATCCGAAATCGTTTTCCATTGGGCGCAAAATCAGCCATGCTCTGAAACCTGTTTACAATTATGGAAACGTTGCCAACTATCCTCCTCAAGCCGGGTGAAGCCGACCGCATCGTCGCCGGGCATCCCTGGGTTTATGCAAATGAGATCCAGCGCGTCATCCAACCGCCCCCCGACGGCGGCCTTGTCCAGGTCAAGGACAGCCGCCAGCGCTTGCTGGGAGCGGGATTCTTCAATTCCAAATCAAAAATTGCCGTGCGCGTCCTGTCCCCGGACCGCATTGAGGCCAACGAGCAGTTCTTTGAAGAACGCCTCCGCGCCTCGCTGGCCTTGCGCGAAAGGCTTTTGCCGGCCGCCAGTTCCTTCCGCGTGGCCAACGCGGAGAGCGATTTCCTGAGCGGCCTGATCGTGGACAAATATGAAGATGTCCTGGTCGTGCAAATCTCTTCCCTGGGCATGGAGCAGCGCATCCGGCAAATCGTTGCCGCGCTGCAAAAAATCTTTTCCCCCCGCGCCATCCTGGAACGCGGCGACATTGCCTCCCGTAAATTTGAAGGACTGGCGCAAGTCAATGGAATCCTTGCCGGCCAGTTGGAAGGCCCTCTCTGCGTGACCTTGAACGGATTGAATTTCGAGACGGATTTGTTTCGCGGCCACAAAACCGGCATGTATCTCGACCAGCAGGCAAACTATCAGGCCGTCTCGCTTTTCGCGAGAGGCGGCCAGGTCCTGGATTGTTTCAGTTTCCTGGGCGGATTTGGTTTGCACGCCGCCCGCGCCGGCGCGGCCCAGGTGCATCTCCTGGACCAAAGCGAAGAGGCCGTTGAGGCCTCGATGCGAAATGCCGCCGCCAACGGCCTCGCCGAAAAGTGTTCCGCCGAAGCCGTGAATGTCTTTGATTGGTTCAACGCCAACACGGCCGTCAAACCGCACGAACGCGTCATTCCCCGGTTCGACCTGATCATCCTCGACCCCCCGTCGTTCACGCGCAATCGCGACTCCGTTCCCGATGCCCTGCGCGGATACAAGGAAATCCATTTGCGCGCGCTGAAATTGCTGAAACCCGGCGGCGTCCTCGCCACGTTTTGTTGTTCCCACCACATCACTGCGGACTGGTTCCAAGACTCGCTTCTCTCCGCCGCTTATGACACGCGCCGGATCCTGCGCCGGCTCGCAACCTATTCGCAATCGCCCGACCATCCCGTCATCCCGATGATCCCCGAAACCGAATATCTCAAGGGCTTTGCCTTTGAGGTGGTGCGCTGAGGGGAACTATTTTCTCCGCTTTCTCAATATCCGCCATCGTCCCGGTCTGAAACCATTTTCCTTGATGCGGCAGGCATTTGAGACGGTCCTGTTTCATCGCTTCGCGCCAAAGGACTTTGATGCTGAACTTTCCCTCCGGCACATGGCGCAACACCCGCGGATGCAGAATCCCGATTCCAGCGATGATGTACGGCGCCTCCGTTTCCTTCCAGCCAATCGTGTTCCCGCGCTTGATGAAGAGATGATCTTCGCCCTGGTCATGCCCAAGCGCCTTGGACTTTGATTGCGCCAGCAGCAGAAAATCCATTTTCACGTCGTCCCATGCTTCCGCCAATCGTTCCAGCGCGCCTTGCCCGTCATCGAACCAGAGGATATCGCTGTTGATGGTGAACACCGGTTCATCGCCCAGCAACGGCAACGCCTTCTTCAATCCGCCGCCGGTCTCCAGCGGCTCCGGCTCCTCGGAAATCTTGAAACGCAAACCTTTGAACGCCGAGAGATAATCGATCAATTGCGCCTTATGATGCGAAACGTTCACGACCACTTCCTCGATGCCATACGCCGCCAGTTTATCGAGGGCGTATTCCATCATCGGCTTGCCCGCCACCGGCACGAGCGGCTTGGGCATCCGCTCCGTCAACGGCAGCAATCGCGTGCCGTAACCGGCGGCCAGCACCATCGCGCGTTTGATCTTATTTCGCATACGTGGCAAACCAACGCTTCAACGCGTCCAATTTGGGATGGCGCAACGCCTCCTGCAACAGGCGTTCGACGCGCAGCGAATGGAGCTTTTTGTATTCGGGCTTTCCCTCCCGGCTTAGCTTCTCAAAAACCGCCAGCACGCGGGTGTGGCGCAGGGCCGCGAGAATCGCCATCGAAGCCTCGAAGGTTGCGCGGTCAATTTTCGGAAACTGGCCGAGATAACGCGAAATCATTTTTTCTTTGAGACCCGGCGGCAGGTCGCGTCGGGCGTCCTCCAGCAGGGAAACCAAATCGTAGGTGACCGGTCCGCGGTAGGCGTCCTGGAAATCCAGCAGACCCGCGCGGCGAATGCCCTCCCCATCCGGCAACAACAGCAGGTTGGCGGCGTGATAATCGCGCAGCAACAGCGAGGCCGGCACGTCATGCGCCAGCGGCAGAACGTCCCGCCAGGCTTTCCGGAACGCGCCTACCCCCGCCCCGGAAATCTCATGCACTGCCAAAAACAATTCGGCGTCCTCCAACATCTTGTCCGGACTGTAACTTCGCAGCCCCTCCGGCGCGGCGTTCGGATGCCGGTGCAATGCGCTCAAAACATCCGTGGCCAGGGTAAAAAGTTCTTCCGCATCGAAATGATTGTCCAGCAGGAGGGCAAAAGTGTTGTCACCGAAATCTTCCAGCAGCAGAAACCCCTGCGCGGCGTCCCGGAACAGAATCTTCGGCGCGCGGAACCCCAATTGTTGCAGGTGCGTCCCGATTTGGATGAAAGGCGCAATGGTTTCCGGGATGCGCGAGGCGTCCATGAGAATGGCCGTCTCCACGCCCTGGCGCAGCCGGAAATATTTCCGCGCGGAAGCATCGCCCGTGAGGGGTTCCGATGCCGCATCCTCCCAGGGGGTGTTTTGGAGAAAATCGGGCCGCGCGCTCATTTGAACAATTCGCGCTGCCAATTCATCAATTCCGGCGCGTGCTTGTCCCAGTCCCGCGCCAGATCGCCCAGCCGGGTGCGACTCGCGATGAGAGTGGCGTCGATCCCCAATTCATGCGCGCGCGCGTCGCGGATTTTTTCCAGTTCGCGGTAGCGGCGGAACTCCGCCTCCGTCGGCCTTTTAAATTGATGCCTCAGAATTTCCGGGTACTTCTCCGCGGGAACGGCCAGCCCTTTTTGCACGGCCTCCACCAGCCCGCTTTTTCGACGGGGCGAAATTTTCAGCGGCAGGAGTTTTTCAATCGGGCGCCCTTCGGCGGCGACGGCGGCGAGATCGACAATTTTTTCGTGGGAAAGCACAAAGAACGGCGGGCGGCAGGCCCGCCGGGCCTCGCCTTCCCGCCAATGCCAGAGTTCGCGCAACACCGCCAGTCCCCGGCGGCTCAACCGCGTACACCCCTTGATTCGCCACAGCGTCTCGCCATCGATCTCCTGCGGACGCGTGCAATTCTGGATCAATTGCGCGCACGATTCCTGTTGCCACGCCAGACGGTTTTTCGCCGCCAGTTCGTGTTTCAACTTGTCCGCCAACGGCTTCAAATAATGCGTATCGGACCGGGCGTAACTTTCCATCCGTTCCGTCAGCGGACGTTGCGCCCAATCGGCCTTTTGCGAGGTCTTGTCCAGCTTCACTCCGAGATGCTTTTCCGCCAGCGAACTTAATCCAAATTGGCGTTCGCCCAATAGCCGCGCGGCGAGCATCGTGTCGAAAATCGCCGAGGGAATGAATTCGTGGTGCTTCTCCAAAAGCCGGAGATCATAATCCGCGCCGTGCATGATAAGTTCGTGCGCGTTGAGGGCGTCCAGGATGGGTTCCAGGTCCAGGCCCGCCAGGGGGTCCAGCAAGCGGTCGTGGCCGGGAATGCTGATCTGGATCAGGCAGACCTTTTCCGGGTACGCGTGCAGGCTGTCCGCTTCAGTATCAAGCGCGACCCATTCCGCGGCTCGTAACATCGGAAGAAATTCAGCGAGTTTTTCTACGGTATCAATCACGTCAGTGCTTCGCCCCAAAGGTTGTTGCAGTACCCAAACCGTACCCGGTTTTGGGGCGCGGCGCAAGAAAGCATAAAACCGAAAGGTTGAGCCGCGAATTGACCCAGCGCCGCGGAAGCTCCGTCCGGCGCAGGGTGACGTGTTAATTCGCGTTAATTAACGCTAAAACGCGTTAATTCGCGTCGCGTCAAAATGCGCCAATTCACGTCCATTCGAGTCCATCGCTTAAAAACGCCTAAAACCTCGTTGCGACCATACGCGCAAACCAGAACCGAAAAACAGAAAGCGGGAAGGAAAAGCAGAAATTCGAAAGCAGAAAGCAGAAACGTCGCTTTTCGCCCGGTCTTCAGTTTTTTTTCGCTGGCTCTCATCACAGCGATTTAAGCATAAAACCAAGAAAGCGTAAAGTTATCCGGAAAATGAAAAGCAGAAATGGGAAAGAAAGCGGAAAAACTGAAGGTTGAAGGGGGAAAGCGAAAAGCAGGAAAGCACGGATTTTTTGAACAACATGGGCGCGAAGACAACAAAGATGTAATTGGGCCGCCGCTCGTCGGGTGTAGCCAGCCGTTTCTTGATTTCTTTGCCACCGGATCAGAATTCGCGTCCATTCGCGGCTCCCCTGCGTTCCTGAGATGCCAGAGGTTGGAATTGCAAGCCGGACGAAAAATTTCTATGGTGAGGGGGTGAAGCATTCAGGCAAAGCCATGGTATCGGCGTTTAAACTGTGCGGCCTCTCTCTTGCCGCCGTGCTCGTGCTGCTCTTGGCGGCCTTTTTGGGCAGGGTCATCGGCGGGTTCATCCTGGAATTTTACGGCGTGCTCCTCGGTTTGTGGGGTCTGTTTGTCCTCTTCACCTTTTATTTCTTTCGCGATCCGGACCCGCTCGTGCCTACCGGCAAAAACCTCGTCGTCGCCCCGGCCCACGGCACTGTGGACGTGATTGATACGATGATTGAAAAGGACTTTCTCGGCGGCGAATGCAAGCGTATCTCCATTTTCCTCTCCGTTTTCGATATCCACGTGCAAAACGCGCCCGTTTCCGGTAAAATTTCCTATCTAAAACATTCCCCCGGCCAATATCTGAACGCCATGCGCAGCGATTGCGCCCAGTTCAATGAAAACCTCCTGGTCGGCATCGATTCCACCGAACCGGGCGGCGAAAAAATCGGCGTACGCCTGATTGCCGGCTTGATCGCGCGCCGCATCGTGCCCTGGATTTCCCCCAACGATTCCGTGCAACGCGGCGAGCGCCTCAGCCTCATCCAATTTGGTTCCCGCGTGGAGATTTACCTGCCCCTGCGGGCGGACATTAAAATTCAATCCGGCCAAAAGGTCATTGGCGGAGAAACCGTGATTGCCTCATTCGATTCATGAACGCGCCCGTTCAAAAACCGCCGCCGGACAATCCGGATGAGAAGCTGAAAATTTATTTTCTGCCGAACCTGCTCACCGCTGGAAATCTTTTTTGCGGGTTCGTGGCGTTGACCAAGATTGTGGATGCCGATCCGTTTGCCGAAAATTATTTTGGACAGATCAAGCTGGCGCTGGCGTTCATTCTGCTCGCCTGCATCTTTGATTTGTTCGACGGCCGCGTGGCGCGCATGGGCGGCGTGGAAAGCCCCTTTGGCCGCGAATTCGATTCCCTCGCCGATTTGGTTTCCTTCGGCGTGGCGCCGGCCTTTCTCGTCCAGCGCGTGGTGCTGGCGGATGTTTTTGGCCAATACCGCCAGATCAGTTGGTTCATCGCCTCCATCTATTTGCTGTGCGGCGCCTTTCGCCTGGCGCGTTTCAACTGTCTGGCCGCCATGAATCACCCCGGCGCCGGAAAAGATTTTCTCGGCTTTCCCATCCCCTCCGCCGCCGGCCTGGTCGCCTCGCTTACCCTCCTTATCATTCATTTCAACGAAAGTCCGAATGGTTCGAAAAGTCTTGGCGGTTGGAATTATGTCATCGCGGGCGTGCTCCTTTTCCTTTCGGCCATGATGGTCGGCCAGGTGAAATATCCCAGCTTCAAATCCCTCGGCCTGCGTTCGACCAGCACCTTCACCAAAATGATCGGCGCCGCGCTGTTCATCGGCGCCATCGTCATTCTGCGCGAGAAAATCCTCTACTTCGTCCTGCCGGCGTTTTTCACCCTGTACCTCGTTTACGGATTTGTGCGTCCGAGTCTTTCCCGCGCCTGGCGCCGCGAAATTGAAGAGGACGACGACGAATCCGAACATCCGCCGCACCCCGATGCAAGCTGACACTCTCGCCGCCATTCTCGTTGCTGCCGAGGCGGGATTTTTCACGGCCCTGCTTCTTTCCTCCATTCCTGTCGGCCCGATCAACTTGACGATCATCAATGAAGGCGCCCAGCGCGGTTTCAAATGGGCCATTCTCATCGGCCTGGGCGCTTCGGTCATGGAATTGATTTACTGCTCGATTGCGTTCACCGGCTTGTCCTCCCTGTTCGACAACCGCACCGTCAAGGCGTCCATGGAAGTCTTTAGTTTTGCCTTTCTGATTTTAATCGGCGGAAAATTTCTTTACGCGCAAGGAATTCGCGCGCCGACGCCGTTGGAACTCGCGGCGCAAAAATTGGAACGGCGGCTCGATGAGAAATTGCATCCGCACTCGGCCTTCATGACGGGATTCGTGCGGGTGATGGGCAATTTCGGGGTCCTGCTCACTTGGGTGGTCCTCGCGGCTTACCTGATGTCCCACGACGCCTTTCTTACTTCCCGGGACTGGGTGGCCAACCGGTTCATTGACAAGGTGGCCTGCGTGGCGGGCGCCTGGCTCGGAACCAGCACCTGGTATTGCATATTAAGTTACAGCGTTTCGCGCGGGCACGGCAAATTCAGCGACAAGACCCTGTTGCGGATGCAGCATATTTCCGGTTTCTGCCTGCTGATGGCCGGCTGTTATGGCGGCGCGCATGTCGCCTGGCAATTGGCGCATCATCGGATTTGAAACACCTTGACGGAACCGGTCAAGTAAGACAATCTTACGTGATGACGACAACCATTTCCAGCAAAGGGCAGGTGGTCATCCCGCGGCCCGTCCGGGAACGCCGGGGCTTCCGTCCGGGGGATGATTTCCAGTTGTTGGAACTTTCCAACGGTGACATCGTGCTGCGGCCGTTCCGCGCGCCGAAAAGATCGTTGGTCTGGCACCTGCAACGGCTGCGCGGCCTGAAAATTCCGCGCCAGCGGGAACCGCTGCGTGAGGTGAGCTGGTGAACTGGCTGCTCGACACCAACACCCTCTCGGAATTGACGAAACCCGAACCGTTTGGCGGCCTGCTGGACTGGCTGGAAATTCACGAGGACGAAACAGCCATCAGCGCCATCAGCATTGGGGAGATGGTGGCCGGCCTTGAACGAATGCCCGAGAGCAAACGCCGGCGTTCATTGGAACGCCATTTGAAATTTTTGCGAGAAGATTACACCGGAAAAATCCTTGATTTCACCGAGGGCGCCGCCGTTGAATGGGGCAGGCTGCTGGCCTCCGCCGGAAAACGTGGACGGATTTTGTCCGTCTTGGACAGCCAAATTGAGGCAACGGCAATATTTTACGGTTTGAAGGTAGTGACCCGCAATGAACGGGATTTTTTCAATCCCGTCTGCAATCCCTGGAAATAAATTATGCTTAAAGCCGGAATTGTCGGACTGCCCAACGTGGGTAAATCAACACTGTTCAACGCGGTGACGCGCACGCGCAAGGCCGAAGCGGCGAATTACCCGTTCTGCACCATCGATCCCAACATCGGCATTGTTACCGTGCCGGATGCGCGCCTGGAACCGCTCGCCAAAATCGCCAAAACCACCGTCATTATCCCCGCCGCGGTTGAATTTGTGGACATTGCCGGCCTCGTCAAAGGCGCCAGCGCCGGCGAGGGGCTGGGCAACAAATTCCTTTCCCATATCCGCGAAGTCGATGCCATCGTCCAAGTCGTCCGCTGTTTCGAGGACCCGGACATCCATCACGTCACCGGCTCGATTGATCCCGTGCGCGACATCGAAATCATCAATACCGAACTGGTCATTGCCGACCTCGACAATATCAAAAAACGCCGCGAAAAACTGGCCAAGGACGTGAAACGCGGCGAGAAAGCCGCCGTCGCGGAAGATGCCTTGCTCGCCAAATTTGAGCCGGTCCTGGACGCGGGAAAGCTCGCGTTGACGGTCCAACTCACTCCCGAGGAAAAAGTCGCGGCCAAAAACTTTTTCCTGCTCACCGATAAACCGACCCTTTTCGCTTGCAACGTGAAAGAGTCGGATTTGGCCACAGCCGATAAAAATTCATTCGTCCAAAAAGTGCGCGATTATGTCAACACGCATCTGGCCTGCGAAGCCGTGATCATCAGCGCGCAGATTGAGAGTGACCTCATCGATCTTTCCCCGGGGGAGGCAAAGGAATTTCTCAAGGAACTGGGGGTGCAGGAAAGCGGCGTCGGCACGTTAATCCGAGCCACTTATCATCTGCTCGGTTTGCGGACTTATTTCACCGCCGGCGAAAAGGAGGCCCGCGCCTGGACCATCCACGTTGGCGACACCGCGCCGAAAGCCGCGGGCGTCATCCACTCGGACTTCGAGCGCGGATTCATCAAGGCCGAAACCGTGGCTTACGATGATTTGATGAACTGCGGTTCCATTGCCGTCGCGCGCGAAAAAGGATTGTACCGGATGGAAGGCAAGGAATACGTGGTCCGGGACGGCGACGTGATGCTGTTTAAGTTTAATGTTTAGATGCGATTATTTGCCCAAGTCCACCCGTCCAACATAATTTTGCCCAAAATGGCCAAGCAGTGTGCTGATCAGCAACGGGGCATGCTGGGGAGCCACTTTCGGCCCTGCTTCGATACATCCCTGCCAGGCGATTTGAAGCCCGGTATTTTTGGAGAATTAGCGTATAAATACGGCCGAATGCCTTCATTTGGAAGGATGTATTCCACCGGGATGATTTGTGCTTGCGGCCTAGCCCCCCCATGCGAAACAATACTTTCAGTATCCCATTCCCACTCCGCAGTAGGTGAGACATATACTGTCCGCGGGACCGTTTCCGCTGTCGAATCATCTTCCACTACGCACGCGAGCGTATAGTCGGCGTCCGTGTTGGTCACAATGTTGAAATTCTCGCGCGACAATTCAGCCGTCAGGGCGCTGCTCTCACGCCTGGCTCCCGAAACGGTCGAGCAGTTTGTTTTGGATCAACTCGACCGCGCCGGCCTGGGCCACAACACCTTCACACCCGAAGCGCTGGCCCTCATCGTGCGCTCCGGCGAAGGTCTTTTGCGC
>JBKQUF010000030.1:0-14795 GCA_052140285.1 Limisphaerales bacterium
AAGATTCGCGCCTTGAACCCCTGAACCTGCCGCCTCCTGCCAGACTTTCGAGCGACCGCAGCCATTCGCTTGCTACCTGTCCGCCGTAGCCTTGGCGAAGGCGGGTTCCCTCTCCGCTCCCATCGGATGGGAGGGGAGAGGGCCAGGGTGAGGCGAGGGTCCCCAAGATTCATGGGGAGGTTTGGGACGATCTCGCTGCGCTCAAGAGAATTTATCCCTGACGGGATAAATTCTCTTGAGCGCAACTGGCCAACCGCCTTAATGGCTGACCATATTTTGGTGACGGTAAATGGCTGAATAAGCCGCCTTTTTTTAGGGACCATGAATCTGCCGATTTCCGCAGGATAGGCGACGCGCCTGTCTCTGGATGTTGGAGCCGACGTAAGGAGGCCCGAAATAAAAAATTGGAAAAGGAAAACAGTCAGAGCCTCCTCACGTCGGCTTCTACGGGGGCATAACCGAATGAGAAACGCGACGGCGTCCAGTTATGAGGCGCGAATCAGATGGCGAAATCGGAATACTCCGGTTTGGCGGCTTCGGAGGGGGCGTTGAGCATGCCGGCGGCGACGGTGGCGTTGGTGCCCTGCTCGATGAGGATAAAGGCGCCAGTCAGGCGGTTGTTGCGGTAGCCGTCGAACACGAGCGGTTTGGCGGTTTTCAAGCGGATGACGCCGATGTCGTTCATGCCCAGCTCGGACGGATTGGGTTCCGGCTCGAACGCGGCCATGTCGATGCGGCTTTCCAGCGAGGTGACGATGGCCTGCACGGTTTGGGTGGTGTGCTTGAGAAAATACTTTTTGCCAGCGGCGATGGGCCGGGGATTCATCCAACAGATGCGCGCGGTCAAATCGGTAGTGTAACCGGGGAAATTTTCCAGACCGACAATCATGTCGCCGCGGCTGACGTCAATGTCATGTTCGAGGCAAAGGGTGACGGACTGGGGACAAAAGGCCTCGGGGAGGGAGCCGTCAGAAGTCCAGATATCTTTGACCATGGATTTAAGGCCGGCGGGCAGAACGACCACTTCCTGGCCGCGCCGGATGATGCCGCCGGCGATCTGGCCGCTGAGGCCGCGAAAATCATGCAGCTTGGGGTCGCGCGGGTTGTTGGGACGGTTCACCCATTGGACGGGAAAGCGGAACGCGGCGAGGTTCCAATCGCTGGCGATGTGGACGGTCTCCAAGTGGGCGAGCAACGTGGGGCCGGGATACCAGGGCGTTTGTTTGGAGATTTCGACGACGTTGTCGCCATTGAGGGCGCTGAGGGGGATGAATTTGACGTCGCGAAAGACGTCGAGCTTGGGAATGAAGCTTTCAATTTCATCCCGGATTTCCGCGAACCGTTCTTCGCTCCAATCCATGAGGTCCATTTTATTGACGGCGATGACGAGGTGCGGAATGCCCAGCAGCGAGGCGATGTAAATGTGGCGGCGGGTCTGCTCGATGACGCCCTGGCGGGCATCAACGAGAACGACGGACAGGTTGGCGGTGGAGGCGCCGGTGACCATGTTGCGGGTGTATTGGACGTGGCCAGGGGTGTCGGCGACGATGAATTTGCGTTTGGGAGTGGCGAAATAGCGATAGGCGACGTCGATGGTGATGCCCTGCTCACGCTCGGCGCGGAGGCCGTCGGTGAGGTTGGCGAGGTTGATTTGCCCGCCGCCGGTGATGTCGGCGCTGCGTTCGAGGGCCTCGAGCTGGTCTTCCATCAGCGATTTCGAATCGTAAAGGAGCCGGCCAATGAGGGTGGACTTGCCGTCGTCAACACTGCCGCAGGTGTTGAAGCGGAGGATTTCGATCGGATGTTGGGTGTGAGGCATGATTACGAGGCGTATTTCAACAATACTTTTTTTAATGCGGTGCTCGTTGTGAAAATCGGCGCCGCCACCCGCTCTTTCACTTTGGAAATCTCTTCGTCGCTTCCGTCCACAAAAATAAATGGCGTTTCACGAAAGCTCCTGGCATTCCGCAATGCGCGTCCGCATTCGCGGCTATGGACGGCTTTTTTGGCAATATCCAAGACAACAACGTCGGGCGCAAAGGCTTTCAGATTTTTGCAGCCGCGGGAACCTTCTTCAAATTCCATTTCGACCTGCCAACCTTCGGAAATCAACCGGGTCGCCCGTGCATGAGCGCCTTCTCTTTCCCAATGAAACAGGAATATTTTGCCTTTGGATTTGGTTTTCACGATTGGACTAAAAATATCCCGCCTTCTTGCGGTCCTCCATCGCAGCTTCGCTGGCTTTGTCATCGGCGCGGGAGCCGCGTTCGGTGACGCGCGCGGCGGCGATTTCGGCGATGATGTCCTCCACCGAATCGGCGGGTGATTCGATCAAGCCGGTGCTGATGATATCGCCGATGGTCCGGACGCGGACGACGAGATCCCGCACCGGTTCCTTCGGTTTGGGCGGGAGCAAGGTGTTGACCGGCAGCCATTGGCCATTGCGGCGGACGCATTGGCGTTGATGGCTGAAATAAATCGCGGGCACTTCGAGTTTCTCCCTCTTGATGTATTCCCAGACGTCCATCTCGGTCCAATTGCTTAACGGAAACACGCGCATGTGTTCGCCGGGATTAATGCGGGCATTAAAAAGATTCCAGATTTCCGGGCGTTGATTCTTGGGGTCCCATTGGCCGAAGCTGTCGCGAAAGCTGAAGAACCGCTCCTTGGCGCGCGCTTTTTCCTCGTCGCGCCGCGCGCCGCCAATGAGGCAATCGAAATGGAATTCCTCGACGGCGGCGAGGAGGGTGGGGATTTGCAACTGGTTGCGGCTGATTTCGCCCGGTCGCGGAGTGGCGATGCCATTGGCGATGGCGTCCTCGACCTTTCTAATGATGAGTTTGGCGCCGAGTTCCTTCGCGCGGCGGTCGCGGAATTCGTTCAGTTCGGGAAAATGGTGGCCGGTGTCCACGTTGAGGAACGGCAGGGGAAGGTCCGAGGGGCGGAAGGCCTTTTCGGCGAGGCGCAGGAGGCAGATGGAGTCCTTGCCGCCGGAGAAGAGGATGGCGGGATGCTCGAATTCGGCGGCGACCTCACGCATGACGTGGATCGCTTCCGTTTCGAGGAACTGCAAATGATCGAGATGGTAGCTGCTCATGTTGAACTGATTTCAGGAATCACCACGGATTCATCAAACGACGCGATTTCATTTTAGCAAAATTGCGCTGAAATTAACAAGCAATCCCAAACTCAAAGGAGGTTGTTAAATTCCGGCCCCGGCGGATACGGCGGCGGCGCCCCAACCGGCGTGCAAACCGCATTCGCGTTGGTCATCGGCCTTGGCCGGGTCAAAATAATCCCATTCGTTGGGCAAATGATGTTCGTGGAGATAATGGTCCATATCGGCATCGCTCCAGTAAAACACCGGGCTGACTTTCAACGCCCCGAAATTTTGATCGTAAGAAACGATGTCCATCTGCGCGCGATTGGCGTTTTGGGATTTGCGCAACGCGACGAGCCAAACCGTCGGGGCGAGTTCCTTCATGCCGCGCTGGAAGGGTTCCAATTTCATCAAGGCGCTGAATTCCTTCAACGCTTTCTCGTCGTCGGTGGAGGGGAGTTCGCCAAAGACGGCGTCGCGGTGGGCGGCGGAAATCGCGGGCAGATAGGGTTTGAGGTTGAGCTTGAGCAATTTTTTCAGATGCTCGGCGTGGCGATAGGTCGCCGGGCGGTTGTAGCCGTGATCGACCCACAGGACCGGAATATCCGGCTGAACCTGGGTGGCCAGATGCAGGATGACGGCTTCGTGGGGGCGGAAATTGGTGGAGACGATGGCGCGGCCGTTGGCGCGGGCGAGCGCCCATTTGACGATTTCGAGCGGCGATTGGGTCCGCAGCTCGGCGTTGGCCTGGGAAATTGTCTCCGGAGTCATTTAATTTCCGGTTGAAATTGCGGGCGATTCATCGCGCGGGCTTGAATCCGAGATAGTCCGGCAAATGGTCCGCACACCATTTGCGATATTCCGCCATTGTGTTGAAGGCTCGCCATGGCGCATCGTCCAGCACCGGTTTGTGCATCCGGCAAAACCCATACTTGATGCGCAGAGCGAGCGGACGCGCCATCTGCCGGCGGCACTGTTCGCGAAATTCCCGCCATGACTTGTCTTCAGTTTTCATACTTTTTCTTAATTCCCAGCCGCAAGTTCGTTCAAAAACACGCGGTCGCACCAATCGCCGAAGCGTTCGCCGTGGTGGCGTTCCTTGAGGAAGCGCGTCAGGACCGGGCGCAATTCGTTCTCGATGTCCGGGTCCTTGACGACCTCCTTCCAGACCCGGTTGAGGCGGGTGCCGGGGGCGTTGCCGCCGAGCCAGACCTGGTAGCGTCCGGGCGCTTTACCGACAAAGGCGATTTCGGCCATATAGGGCCGCGCGCAACCGTTCGGACAGCCAGTGGAGCGGATGATGATTTCCTCGCCGGCCAAACCGATTTCGGCGCAGAGTTTTTCGATGCGGTCGAGCAGGCCGGGCAGCATGCGTTCGCTCTCAGCGAGGGCGAGGCCGCAGGTGGGCAACGAAGGGCACGCCATCGAAGCCGCATGCAAAACAGTGGCCTGGTTTTCGGTCTTCACCCCGTGAGTGGCGAGGAGGGCGGTAATGGCGGCTTTATCGCCGTGGCCGACACTGGCGAGGATGACGTTCTGGTTGGTGGTCAGCCGGAACTCCAGCGAAGGAAATTTTTCGGCGACCTCGCGCAGAGCAGTCTTCAATTTCCGGCCCTCGACGTCTTTGACGCGGCCCGTTTCAACAAAAATGGTCAGGAACCATTTGCCGTCCGCCGCCTGGTGCCAATCAAGCAAATCCGCCGTGGTGGTGAATTTGTATTCCCGCGCCGGAGCCAAAGTCAGTTCCGCGCGTTTTTCGATTTCGGCGCGCACCCAATCGACGCCGCGTTCGGCGATGACGTATTTGAAGCGCGCGTGTTTGCGGTTGGTGCGGTCGCCGAAATCCCGATGCAGGGTGAGGACGGCCTTGGCGATGCCGACCATTTTATCGCGCGGCAAAAAGCCGAGGACGTCGGCGAGCCGGGGGAAGGTTTGTTCATTGCCATGGGAGCGGCCCATGCCGCCGCCGACGGCGAGGTTGTAGCCGATGATCTGGTCATTCTCAACGATGGCGATAAAGCCGATGTCGTTGGTGAAAAGATCGACGTCATTGACGGGGGGAATGGCGAAGGCGACCTTGAATTTTCGCGGGAGATAGGTTTTGCCGTAAAGCGGGTCCGCAAAATTTTTGTTTTCGTCCGCGTCGAGGTTCAATTGCGCGCCGTCGATCCAGATGGAATGGTACGCCTGCGTTTGCGGCGCGAGGGCGAGGGCGATTTTATTGCAATCGGCGTACACCTCGTCGCGCGCCCGGGTATGGGCGGGCGTGGGGGGCGCGAGGACATTGCGGTTCACGTCGCCGCAAGCCGCGAGGGTGGAGAGCAGCGACTCGTTGATGCCCTGGATGACGGCGCGCAGGTTGTTTTTGAGGATGCCGTGGAATTGAATGGTCTGGCGCGTGGTGAGGCGCAGGGTGTTGTTGCCATATTCCGAGGCAAGCCGGTCGAACACCTTCCACTGATGGGCGGTCATAACGCCGCCGGGAATGCGGCTGCGGACCATCATGATGTAATGCTTCCCGGCTTTGCGAAGGTCGCGGTCGTCCTGCTGGTAACAGCCGTGGAACTTCAGGAACTCGTAGTCGTCCGGAGAAAAGTGATCGGCGCCCGCGTCGGCCAGCGCGGCGGCAATCGTGCCGGCCACCGTGGGGATGGCCGATTTGATGTCTTCATTGTGTGTCAGCTTGGTCGCCTCATTGCTCATAAGCGAATGATAAGAATAACCCGGGCTTCTGGATTGTTCAAGAACGCTTTCGGGAATTGAGACGATAGGGTAAAAGATTTTAGGAACGGACCGATTTCAAACGGTACCGCCCTCGGAAATTCGGCAGCGGCGCGAATATTTAACTCTTAAACCTTGAAAATCCCGGCGAATTTTTCTTCCAGCATTTCGATTTCCTTGCCGGTCAGTCTTCGGAATTCCTTTTCGCGGGCGCGCTTGGAAAGTTTGCCTTTGCCTTGACGCAGACAGACAATCAAATTTTGTGAAACCTTGCCGGGCATATCGAAATGATCTTCGATGAAATTTAGCATTTCGTCATGGCGGGAAAGATAAGCAACCTCGTCGGGTAAAGTTTTCTCAACTGTCTGGCGGACGCAATCATAGAGGAATTCCGCCTGCCGGGTCGCATCGAAATAACGGTAGAGGTCAATGGTCTCATTCAAGACCTCGACATTGCCCAAGCGCGTCGGTTCCCAGTCGATCAGGTCAAGCCGGGGCTTTGAATAGGTTTCCAATGTCCGCCTGTATTCATCGATGCGCTCCAGAATCACAGCGGAAACCGGGAACACGATGCCTGCCGGCGCAAAACCCTTTTCGGCAAGGACATGATGAATGAGATAACGATGAATTCGGCCATTGCCATCTTCAAAAGGATGGATGAAAACAAACCCGAAGGCGATTAAAGTTGCCACCAGAACCGGATCATAATCGCTGCCCGACAATCTATTGCCGGTCGCGATCAGGCCATCAATCAGATCGGCGACATCTTGCCAGCGTGCCGAGATATGGTCGGGGATTGGAGCATTCGTAAAGCGGTCGTGGACGCCGATAAAGCCGCCCTCGTTCCGCCATCCCATTTTTGTGAAACGTTTGTCTCCGATAACAATTTCCTGCAATCGCAATAATTCCCGCGCGGTGAGTTTTTGCTGGCCCGCCTGGCCGATCGCGCGCCCCCAGCGCTCCGCCCGGCTATAAGGCGGTCTTTCGCCTTCAATCGCATAAGAGGCCTTGGAATCTTTGAGCAGCAAAAAAGCAGCAGCACGAGCGAGAACGTCAGGGTGAACAGCCCCCAAAGAATCTTTTGCTTTTTCATTCAGACAGGCAGCGATCAACGTTTCGAGTTTTTCTGTCCGCCGAATCAGTGGACAGAAAATCCGGGTGCCGGGCAAATTATTTCGCACCCGATGACGCTTTGATGGAGTCGATGGCCCCGGATATTGCAACGTTGAATCCAACGTTTCCACATAGTTGCCCGTTGTTACGTCGGCTATCTCAAGCTTGCGCTCGGTCAGCCATTCATACAGGAACCAAACGCGGCGGCTGTATCGCCCCGTAGGTTTATTCTTGATCAGGGATTCAATCTCGGCAGGTTGAGTTTTTTTGAACAGCGCATTGAGAACACCAAGATCGACACCCTCATGTTTCAGGGCGAAAGTCAGGTGTCCAGCCAGCGTATCAGGCGGCTTATGTTTTACGGTAAAAACAATCCAGCGATCCGTTTCATAACGCGTGTGTTTGGTGCTGACGACGGACAGGTGATCAGGGAGGGGAACCCGAACATCATAATGACCAATGAGAGCGCCATAGCCCGCCAAAGTCATGTCTGGTTCCGGCAAAGCCAGTCCGTGAAAATTGCTTATAATTTTTGAAAAATGATTATCTTCATCCATTTTCGTGAAAAATGATTATCTTTACGAGATAAAGGCTACCATTAAAAACAGTTGTTTTCCAGGAAAAATGATTATTTTCATCTATTATTACGAAAAATGATTATTATTTATTCCAGCTTTGGGGTCAAATTTGCTTCTCATAACCCCTTGTGAAAGATTTTTATTAAAAGGAAATTGGTAAGACAGGTAAATTCTTGCGCGAAAGCGAATGTCAGAGACTCGTTACGTCTCCAACGGAGACTCAACACGCTAAGCCGTAACGATGCAGTTAAAAAATGGGTGGAACGGGCAACCAGCCCGTTTTGGCGGGCTGCCAGCCCGCCAACCCGCAGCCGATGGCAGACACCAAACGGTGACGAATTTCCGCCGTCCCAATGCGGCGGCAAGTTGCCGCCGCGCGCGGCCAAGTTGGCCGTGCCACCCAATTCAACCGCATCGTTCCGTATAGGTCGCAGGCTGGAAACCCATTCCCCGTGATTGCCTTCGCCGCATTTCTCCGGCATCATGGTGCGTTCAACGATGGACAAACGGTTTTATATCACCACCGCGATTTATTACGTCAACGGCCAGCCGCACCTCGGCCATGCCTACGAAAAAATCGTGACGGACGTCATTGCCCGCGCGCGACGCAGCCTGGGACAGGAGGTTTTCTTCCTGACCGGGTTGGATGAACACGGCCAGAAGGTCCAGCAAGCGGCCGCCGCCGAGGGGAAAAGTCCGCAAAGTTATTGCGATGCCCTCGCGGCGGACTGGCAGGCGGTTGATCGGAAATTGGAGTTGACCAACGACGATTTCGTCCGCACCACCCAGCCGCGCCACAAGGAATTTGTCCAGGCGATTCTCGCGCAACTCCACCGGGCGGGCCATTTTTACAAGGCCAGTTACGAGGGCTTCTATTCGGCGAGGGAGGAAACCTTTCTTACGGAAAAAGACCGGCGCGCCGACGGCACATTTGATCCGTCCTACGGCGAGGTGGTGAAACTGAAGGAGGAAAATTATTACTTCAAACTGCGCCCGCACCAGCAATGGCTCATCGAATATATCGAAGCCAACCCGTCGTTCATCCAACCGGACTATCGCCGCAACGAAGTGCTCGGCTTTCTCAAAAACAACGACCTGGAAGACCTCTGCATTTCGCGGCCGGCGTCGCGGTTGAACTGGGGAATTCCGCTGCCGTTCGATCCGGATTTCGTCACGTACGTGTGGTTCGACGCGCTGGTGAATTATATTTCCGTCCCGGCCGCGCATGGCGACCCGGCTGTCTCTCCACTCTCCACTCTCCACCCTCAATTGCCTTTGTGGCCGGCGGACATTCATGTCATCGGCAAGGATATTTTGAAGTTTCACACCGTGTATTGGCCGATCATGCTGCGAGCGATGAACCTGCCACTGCCCAAACAAATTCTCGTCCACGGGTTTTGGCAGAAGGACGGCGCCAAAATCAGCAAGAGCACCGGCAACGTGGTGGACCCCATCGCGGTGATTGACGAATGGGGGCTGGACGCCTTTCGCTTTTACGTCTTGCGCGAACTCGATATCGGGCCGGATGGAAACTGGACCGACGCCGGTTTTCGCGCGCGTTATTCCGCCGAACTGGCGAACGGCCTGGGCAATCTGGTGAACCGCTCGCTCTCGATGCTCAAACGCTATCGCAACGGCATCGTGCCGGACAAATCAGACGAACTGGCCGCCGACGCCGCCCGGGCGGCGGACGAGACGCGCGCCTTGTTGAGGCAAAACCAACTGCAGGCGGCGTTGCAAAGCATCTGGTCGCTGGTCACGCGCGCGAACCAGTACGTGGACCAGACCGCGCCGTTCAAACTGGCCAAGGACCCCGCCCAGGCGAAACGACTGGATGAAGTTTTGTATAATCTGGCGGAAACCTGCCGGGTGCTGGGGGTTTTGATCCAGCCGTTCCTGCCCGGAACGGCGGCGAAAATTTATTTGCAACTGGGGCTGAACGACGTTCCGAACAAACTTGCCGACGCGGTTTGGGGCAAATTGGAACCCGGTCATACCATCGGAGAGCCTGCGCCCTTGTTTCCGCGGAAAGATGCGTAAAAGAATTTACGGCCCGAGGATTCGATAATACTCCTATCCGCCGTTCATATTCGTATCGGTGCACGGCCAATCTTGTCTAATGCTTTTGCAATTCCGCCAAGGCGCGCCTCATTTCCGCAGCCGATTCATAACGATGGGCCGCATCCGGCTGGCATGCCTTGAGGATGATGGAGTTTAATGAGAAAAAATCGGCGGCTGTTTTTGTGTCGATAAGTGTCGTGGCAATTTCCGGAAAGGAGGCCGCTCCGCAGCCGGTGCTGATGACGTAAAGCAACATGCCCAGCGCATAAATATCCGCGGCAGGCGTGCCGGGCCGTTCCGGCGGCGGCGGCATATATCCGGGCGTGCCGATGAAAGTGCGTGTTTCATCCGGGCGGATTTCGGCAATCAATCCCGGGTCGGCCAATTTCGGCCGGCCGTCCACAAAAATGACGTTCTGGGGTTTGATGTCGCGATGCGTCAGGCCGTGTTGGTGAAGGAATTCCAGCGCGTCCGTCAACGCCAGCCCGATGTGCAGGCATTCCGGCAAGGGCATCCGGCCACCCGGCCATCGCGCGCGCTCGTTTGCCAAATCGCGCGGCTTATATTTTTTTGGCTCGCGCTGCCAGTCCGGTTCCAGCGAATCGCCCAGTTCCATCGCGTAATAAAAATAGCCGTCCAATTTTTCGCTGACCCGATCCACGCGCAGCAAACCCGGATGCCGGTCGGAAACGGGTTGGTAACGGTTGATGCCGTTGAATTCGCGGTCGTAAGGCGCAGCGTGGCCGTCAAATTTTTTCAGGTAAACCGCTTTTAGCGCGCGCCACTCGCCGCCGGCCCGCGCCAGCCAGACTGTCCCATAAGCGCCCTGCCCAATCGGCGGCTGGAACAGTTTATAGCCCGGTGTCTCGGGTGGCTTTTCAATCTGCTTGGCCGGCATTTTTTGCCGGCCGATTTTTGTCACCAATGTCCAGGCGAGAGCGATGGGGATTTGCCCCCCAACAATAATCAGCCAGGGAAACCAATAATTTGTGAAATAGCTGGCGGTAACCGCGGCGAGCGAAACGCCGATGGCCACTACAATACCCAAAATGCCGGCCGGCAAAAATTTCATCCGGCAAAGTCCGCCCAGCAAAATCCCCGCCGCCGTTAGAATTGAAAATTCCATCCATGCCGGCGGACGCCGCAGCCAATCGCCGTTCAGCAAATTCAAAAACGAAGTCAGCATGATTTCCACGCCGCCGGTGGATTCACCGGTCCAGCGCCAGTAAGGAGTTTTGAACTGGTCCGCCTCGCCATCGGGCAGTGATATTTGAGGCTCGGTGCCGACGAAAACAATTTTGTCGTGAAAATAATTTTTCGGCTGGTCGAGTGCGAAGCCATAACTCATTTGGGGCCAGTCGCCGTTTTGTCCGTAATATCGGAGCCAGCGTTCCTGCCGTTCGTCGCTCAATCTCGCGCCGCCAAGGCGCGCCGCCGTCCAGGACAAAGCCGGGTACGGGCCGGGCGAGGGAAAGGGCCAATGCCGCCGGACGATGGAATCCATGTCGGGATCAAGCCACGCGACTCCCCAGTTCGTCCCCGCCGCGTTTAAGAACATTGCCGTCGGCAATACCGGCCGCGCGCCAATCATTTCGGGATCTGTGACCCTTGCCTGTTCCGCCATTAAGACGATGTGTCGTTGCCGCCGCATCGCATTGGCCAGCGCCTGGTCGTCCGCCACATTGCGAGGTTCACGGAAAAACGAATCCATGACCACGAGCGCGCAACCATCGTCGGCCAGTTTGTTGAGCAATTGTGCATGCAAACCACGGTCCCAAGGCTGGCCGCGCTGCTGATGAAAATGATCGAAGGCCTCGTTGTCCATCAGCACCAGCGCGACGTTGTTGGTGACCGGGCGCGCGCCGAAGCGGAACAAATAATCGTAGCTGGCGTTCGCCCACGGCTCTCCCAACGGCGTCGCCCACAACAGCCAGCCGCAAAACGCCGTCAACGCCGCGCCCAAAGCGGATTGAAGAAATCTTTGCGTAAAAATTTTGCCGATCACGTTGCTCCCCTGAATTCTCAAACCCATTTTAGAAAAAAATGCCGCCGGAGAAAACCGCTTTTTGAAGTTTTATTCTGAAAGAATCCACCAATACCCGCGTATATGTGACAGGCCCGAAAATAATCCGCTGTCAATGTTCAGAGGAGGGGTGGGTACTGGAGAACAACAGCCAAACCCTGATACCCATGAAAAACCAATTCATTATTAAAAGAATCGTATTCACAACTGCCGCCATTGCCACCGTTCTCGCGGGTTTCAACGCCTGTGCCGATAATCCCGCCGCCATCCTCCAGCCGGAATTTCCCAAAATCATTCTCCAACCGGAAGACCAACTGGCGCCGATCGGCTCAAACGCCACCTTCAGCGTGACGGCGGAAAATGCCGACGGCTATCAATGGCTGCGCAATGGAAATGCACTCGTTGACGCGACCAACAGCAGTTTCACCGTTCAAAACGCCCAGACCACCGACGTGGGCTATTATTCCTGCAGTATTTTCAAGGGCGCGCAACCTGTGCCGACGCGCGCGGCGTCCTTGATGGTTTATGTCAACAGCATTGATCCACAAACTGGCGTGGACCCGGCTGTGATTTATGCTCTTCCGATACTTGGCAGCGGCTCGCAAGGAACCTGCCCCGGTTCGTATATCGGATACGTCAGCTACACCAAGAGCTACACCAACGGCTGGGGTTGGACGCCGGACACCACCCGCGGCAATACTATTTTCACCGCCACCGACACCAACCGGACGAATACAAAAGTTCAGTATCTGGGCGAGTACGGCGATGGCAATTGCAATCAAACCACCGTTACCGTTCCGAATCCGCCGTACAGCCCGGCTTATGAATTCTGCATTTTTTTCACCAACAACGTTCCGACGAACGCTTATCCGATCACGCTCGATGGATTCAACCCCTGACAGTGAATCAAGCTTTTTGCCCGCTAGAAATCCAATTGCAGCCGCGCCACGAGGGTTCGTGAGCGCGGCAGTTCATTGTAAATGTTCAGCGGGTTGAGGTCGTAATTCTGTCCAGTAACGTTGAGCAGTCCCACCGTCACTTCTCCGCGCCGCCGCAGGAAATGATAACCGCCAAACAGGTTGAATTGCCAAAAACGGTCGCCGGGTTCAGCCGGCGTGTAGCCTTGGTTGTTTTGGCCAAACCAGAGCGCCTCGCTCTCAGCAAAAAATCCACTGGGATGATTGTAAATGGCGGTCAGGTCCACTCGATTGAGCACACCCCTGGTTCTCTGGCTCGGTTGGAACGGTTGAGCCGGAGGAAGCGGGCCAAGGAAGATTCCATTGGGCACATCGGGAAAATCGTCATTTAAAACCGCCTGACTTAAACGATAGGTTGCGCCAAACGACCAGCACCGGCCCAGCAATTGGTTGGCGGTTGCCTGGAGCGTTTTTTCCTGATAATCCAGATTTTCATTCAAACCTGATGGAAAGGCGTACTGTTGGATCGATGGGGAATCGTCAAAAGCCCCATCAACCCGGTTCACGGTGGAATATAAAATCTCGCCGGAGACGCCCAGATAAGTGCCGGTGCGGAATTTTTGTTCGAGGGAAAGGTCGTAGGTTTCGAACTTGGCTCCGGCATTTCCACCGGCGATGGATTCGGAGATGACACTGCGATAATTCTGGATGAACCCCGCCACTTGCGACGGCTCGATTTGGAAACTCTGGTCGAGGCTCGCGCCGGAAAGCGAGCGGGTATAGGCAAAACGGACGGTGGTGTTTTCCAACGGCGTCCAAATCATGCCGGCCTTGGGGGAAATCTGATCCTCGGTCGTATCATTCCCTAAAACCGGCGCGATGCGAAAATCTTCAGGGAAGGTGATGCGGTCATAAGCAATGCCGCCAATCAATTGCAGCGGTTCGAAAATCTGCCATTGATGATAGCCATAGACACTGATGCGGCTGAACAGGGAAGCGACCTCCTGGTCGGCGGCGATGGGCGATGAAAATGGAAGCGGTTCAGCCGACGCCGGTTCCTGCACGTTGGCAGTGTTAATATGACCATATTGAAGGCGCGTTCCTATAATTGTCGTATGTACGGCCTGTTCCCAGATTTGCTGCAACTCCGCTGAATAAATGTTCAGCCGACCCTGATAATTTTCAGGCGTGGTGAGATCCCATGCTGCAATCGGTACTCGACTGCCGCCGCGTGTGAACACGAGGAAAGCTGGCTGCGCTGGATTGGTGAACGAGGCCGTATCATTCAACCGCGCGGCAAAAAACAAGGTGTGAATACCAGGGTTCCATTCATGATTATAGCCGAGGCTGACAATTGGATTTTGTGTTTCTTTAACGCGGACATACGGATTGGCCATGCTCTCGTTGTAATGTTGGGAAACATCGCCGTAGGTTGCGTCATATTGCTGGGCATTGAAATAAACGCTGTCTTGCGAGGTGAGCTGTTGCTTGAGCGTGACTGAAAGTTGCCGCTGTTCAATGTCATTGTTCACCCATTGGCCGGGGTCGCTGTGATAATACGCCTCCACATCGTAACCGAAATTGCCAAACGTGCCGAATTGCGCGCCGGATTCCGTCCAGGCGCCCCGGCTTAAATATTCCGTGTCCGAAACGACGCCCGGCTGGTTACGCTCGAACAATTGGGAGTATTCACCCTGCGAAATGGTGGGAGAGAGCGTGCCGGCGCTGACCGGCGCGAGCAAGTTGGCGACGAGATATTCACTTTCGGCGGGCGTCTCGTAACGGAGATTGATGTCGTTGGGGTCGCGCAAAGCGTCATAGCTGTCAGCCAGAAAATGATGCGCGGAATAATTGGCGTAATCGTCATTCACGGCGCGCGCGGCTTCGCGCACGCTCACGTCATCCATGCCGGCGTCGTGATACATCGTCGCCAGATTGGCGGCCCGGACAGCCTGGTCCTGATCGAGCAACAATTGCGAGCGATAAACACTGCGGTTGTCGTTCAACGCCTCGGATTTTTCCAAATCGCGGATGGCGTCGTTGATCAGATTTTGCTGCTGATTGAGCAGGGCGGAATAAAGCCAGGCGGTCGGATCATTCGGGTCCAATTTTTCCGCAAGTTCCAGTTCATGGGTCGCATGGGAAAAATCGCCGGCATTGAGGTAAGCTTTGCCGAGATAGTTGCGCAATTCGGCGCGCTGCGGTTCCAGCGCGGCGGCGACGAGCAAATCTTCGCGTCCGCCGCCGGCGTCGCCCAACCGGATTTTGCAAAGGCCGCGTCC
>JBKQUF010000031.1:0-10309 GCA_052140285.1 Limisphaerales bacterium
AACTTTGAAATCCTGATCGGCAGTTCGTCGCGGGACATCCGGTTGCGCGACAACTTCAATCTGGCGGAGAAATAAGAACGACTCTTTAAATTTTATGAAGCTTTCCATGAACCTCAAGAGACAAGAAGAGCGGGCGGATATAATTCTCACCCCTCACCCTCGATCCCTCCCCATGAACCCGGGGGACCCTCACCTCACCCTGGCCCTCTCCCCTCCCATCCGATGGGAGCGGAGAGGGGATCCGCCTTCGCCAAGGCTACGGCGGACAGGTAGCAGGCGAATGGCTGCTGTCGCTCGAAAGTCTGGCAGGATGCGGCAGGTTCAGGGGTTCAAGGCGCGAATCATTGGGGAATTCTCTCCCCGTTGAGGGGAGAGGGAAGTCACAATCGTCGGATTTGGGACAATTTGGAGTTCACGGCAACAATGCGCGTTCAATTTTGGAGGTCGAAACTCCCATGAACCCGACGGACCCTCACCTCATCCTGGCCCTCTCCCCTCCCATCAGAATGGGAGCGGAGAGGGAACAGCAAGAGGACGCGCAAAATTGATGAAAGCGATTTGCGATGGATTCAGCACTGTTATAGAGGGACACCGGGGCGAGACGCAGCCAGCGATTGGAAAGAAATTTTGTGACACTAAACTAACAACAAGACAACCAAACGAAAACCATGAAAACCATAGATTCCCAACAACTCTTGGGCCAACTGCACTGGCGTTACGCCACCAAGCAGTTCGACCCGAACAAAAAAATCAGCGCCGCCGATTGGGCGACGATCGAAGAAGCACTGCGGTTGACGCCGAGCAGTGGCGGATTGCAGCCGTGGAAATTCATCGTCGTGACGGATCCGTCCGTGCGCGCCAACCTTGTGCCGGTATCCTATGGCCAGGAGAAGGTCCAGACGGCATCGCATCTCGTCGTGTTCGCATCGAAAAACAATTTCAGCGAAGCCGACGTGGACGCCTACATCCAACAGGCCTCCAAAGTCCAGGGCGTGCCCATTGAAGCGCTCGCGCCACTCCGGGGCATGTTGGTGGGCGGCATCGTGCAGAGCATGGACGAAGCCGCGCGCAACGCCTGGGCGCGCAACCAGGCCTACATCGCGCTGGGCAATCTATTGACGAGCGCGGCGCTGCTGGGCATCGACGCCTGCCCGATGGAAGGGTTTGACCGCGCGCAATATGACGAAATTCTGGGCCTGTGCGCCAAAGGCTATTCCTCGGCGGTCATCGCCACGCTCGGCTACCGGTCGGCAACGGACAAGTATGCCGGCGCGCCGAAAGTACGGTTCCCGAAGGAGCAGGTATTCAGCCACGTTTAAAGCATGATAATTTGCTCCATAGCCGCAAAAAGGCTTACTGCGGCAGAGCCGCAACCAAATTGATAACCACGGATGGACACGGATTTGGAACGGGAAAAAGGTTTTTGGCGAGACGCCAAAAACAGCGGGCGGGACGCCCGCGCTACCCGCGAATGGATGCCAATGAACGTATTTTTTTACCACGGATGAACACGGATTATAACCAAACCATTCTTAATTCTCCTCTGACACGCAAGCCGGAGCTCGCGCGTTTTTATTTTCGATGTTCCATTCGCGGGGAATATGATGACTGTCATATATGTTTTTCGATTCCATGTGTTATACAGAATGCAATGATCATCCAGATAACAGGTCGGAAGAGATTCATGTGCCATCGTAACTCCCGGGGCTTCACGCTGATTGAGTTATTGGTGGTCATCGCCATTATTGCGATTCTGGCCGCGATCCTGCTGCCGGCGCTGGCGCTGGCAAAATTCCGAGCCAAAGAGATCAATTGCACGTCCAATTACAAACAATGGGGTACGATGGCCAACTTGTATGCCAGTGATTTTGATAGCTTTTTGCCGTGTGCAGGGGCAGGAGGCATGGTTGCGGCGGGCGGGGCGGGTAATCCTTGGGACGTCGGCCAGAATTTTGCTCCTGAGATGGGCCACTACGGGATGACACCGGGAATGTGGTTTTGTCCGTGCCGCCCCTCGGAGTACCTTGGAGCTCAAGCTATCAATGGTGGCAAGCCGATTAACACACTGGCAGACATAGATAATTATATGGAAGCTCTGGTGGGGGATCCCGGGTTGTACGTCATGAATCATAGCTGGTGGGTGGAAAGGCCGGGCAATTCCAACCCCAACCCGGCAGATTCCCAACCCGGAACGGAGCCATACTTTTATTCTGCCACCCCATCAGGTGGTTACCCATCAAAAATGTCAGACAACTTACTTCCCTCACATGTCCCCATTATCAGCGATGCTTGTTTGTCGGGTTATAATAGCAAAAGCTCGCAACCAGGCGACGCTAAAGTGTCAGACATCAACATTACTCTCGTCAACAACTTCCCGAAAGCTTTAAAATATTCCGGCCATGTTTATGCGGGACAACTGGTTTCCGTCAACTTGGGTTTCGCGGACGGCCACGTGGTGTCGCACGGGAAAAATCAAATTGCCTGTATTTGGCTTGACACCTCTCAGCCAGCAGGATGGTTTTATTGAGGATTAGAAATTAACTGCATCCGAGGCTTTCGCCGCAGTTCAAACATTTATAACAGGCGCCGTTGCGGACGGCGACATGGCCGCAGTTCGGGCACGTGGGGGCGTCCTGTTGGTTGGTGATCATGGCGGTCAGGGTCATGGCGCGGCTATGGCCGTTTCCGTTGCCGCTCTTCAGGTCCACGACATCGGTTTCCTCGGCGATGGCCAGTTCAGGGACCGGCCGGTTTATTTTTTTTTTCAATTCCTCGACCAAGCCGGGAATCGCCAGCTCAGGCTGGTTGCGGGCGATGGCGAGGTTTTCGCGGTAGCCGGGAATGAACTGGATGGCGAGCCAGCGGAAGACGTAGTCGGTGATGGAGGAGGCGTTGCGGATGTCGGCATTTTTGGTGAAGCCGCTTGGCTCGAAGCGTTGGTGGGCGAACTTGCGGACCAAGGCCTCCAGGGGCACGCCGTATTGCAGGGCCATGCTGTGAGGGTGCCGATGCCGTCCATCAAACCGCCAATGGTGGAGCCTTCCTTGGCCATGGTGATGAACAGTTCGCCGGGCTGGCCGTCCTCGAAGAGGCCGACGGTGAGGTAGCCTTCGTGGCCGGCGATGTCGAATTTATGGGTGATGGCGGTGCGGGTATCGGCCAGGCGGCGGCGCAAGGGTTTGCCCGCCTCGGCGCGCAACCGGACGATTTCCTGCTCCAACTCCTTGATCTGGTTTTCGAGCAGGGAGGTTTGAGGCGCGGATTTGTCGCCGCCTTCGTTGGTCTTTTTGGTGTTGAGCGGCTGGGAGCGTTTGGAGCCGTCGCGGTAAATGGCGACGCATTTAAGCCCCATTTTCCAGGCCTGAATGTAAGTATCGCGGATTTCCTCGACGGTGCATTCGCCGGGCATGTTGACGGTCTTGGAAATGGCGCCGCTGATGAAGGGTTGGGCGGCGGCCATCATCTTGAGGTGGGCAAGATAATGAATGCTGCGTTTGCCGCGATGGGGCTTGAAGGCGCAATCGAACACGGGCAGGTGTTCGGGCTTCAATCCGCTTTTGATGATGGCGCCTTTTTCCTCAATGTCTTCGATGGTATCAAATTTTTCAATGTGCTGGACGATGTCTTCGACGCCCCTGGCGTCGTAGCCGAGGCGTTGGAGGGCCTGGGGGACGCCGCGGTTGACAATCTTGAGCATGCCGCCGCCGGCGAGGAGCTTGTATTTGACGAGGGCGATGTCGGGTTCCACCCCGGTGGTATCGCAATCCATGAGGAAGGCGATGGTGCCGGTGGGGGCGAGGACGGTGACCTGCGCATTGCGATAGCCGGCCTGACGTCCGCGGGCGAGCGCGCCTTCCCAAGCCTGGCGGGCTTCGTTTTTCAAATAGCCGAACTCGTCGCTGGGATGGATGTCTTCCACGGCGTCGCGGTGCAATTGAATGACGTCGCGCATGGAATCAACGTTGTCTTTGGCCAGCGGCCGGGAGATGTGGGCGCACCGGGCATCGCGATAGCCGGGGAACGGGCCGACGTTGGCGGCGATCCGGGCGCTTTGCTCATAGGCGTGGCCGGTCATGAGGGAGGTGATGGCGCCGGCGAGCGCGCGGCCTTCATCGCTGTCATAGGGCAACCCGTAGCTCATGCAGAGGGAGCCGAGGTTGGCGTAGCCAAGGCCGAGCGTGCGGAAGACGTGGGAATTTTCGGCGATGTCCCTGGTGGGATAGCTGGCATTGTCCACGAGGATTTCCTGCGCGGTAATATAAATGCGCACGGCGGCCTTAAAGCGTTCCACGTCGAACCGTCCGTCTTCGCGCTTGAACTTCATCAGGTTGAGCGAGGCGAGGTTGCACGCGGTATTATTGATGAACACGTATTCGCTGCACGGATTGGTGGAATGGATCGGCTCGGTACCTTTGCAGGTGTGCCATTTTTGGATGGGCCCGTCGTATTGCATGCCGGGGTCGCCGCAGATATGGGTGCCTTCGGCGATTTTCATGAGCAGTCTGGCGGCGTCCTTCTTTTCCAAGGGCTTGCCGTTGTTGGTGACGCTCCGGGTCCACCATTCCCGACCGGCGAGGGCGGCCTGCATGAATTCATCGCTGACGCGCACGGAAAGATTTTCGTTTTGGTACATCACGCTGCCGTAGGCATCGCCGTTGTAGGAGCCGTCATAGCCCTGCTCGATCAAGGCCCAGGCTTTCTTTTCCTCTTTTTGCTTGGCATCAATGAATTCCTCGATATCGCCGTGCCAATCGCGGAGGGTGTTCATCTTGGCGGCGCGACGGGTTTTGCCGCCGGACTTGACGACGTTGGCGACCTGGTCATAGACCTTGAGGAAACTCAGGGGGCCGCTGGGGCGTCCGCCGCCGCTGAGCTTTTCCTTGCTGGAACGGAGGGGGGAGAGGTCGGTGCCGGTGCCGGAGCCGTACTTAAAGAGCATCGCTTCGCTGGAGGCCAGGCGCATGATGTCCTCCATGTTGTCCTCGACGGACTGGATGAAGCAGGCGCTGCCCTGGGGATATTCATACTGGGTTTCCGCGCGTTCGGCCGCGCCGGTTTTGCGGTTGTAAAACCAGTTGCCCTTGCCGGATTTTTTGCCGACGCCGTATTCGTGGTAGAGGCCGACATTGAACCAGACGGGCGAATTGAAGGCGCCGTACTGGTTCAGGCAAAGCCAGGTCAATTCGTCGTAGAAAACTTCGCCGTCTTCCGCGCTGAAGTAACCGTCGGCGACGCCCCAGTTGGCAATCGTGCGGGAAATGCGATGGATGAGCTGGCGCACGGAGGTTTCGCGCTCGGAAGTGTTTTGTTCGCCGTAAAAGTATTTGGAGACGACGACTTTGGTGGCCAGCACCGACCATGACTTGGGAACTTCGACATTTTCCTGTTTGAAAATAACCTTGCCGGCGTCGTCGGTGATTTCGGCGGTGCGCTGGTCCCACTCGACCTGGTCGAAGGGCTTGACCCTGGCATCGCTAAAAGTACGTTCGATTTTCAAAAATTTTCTTGCTCCTTTGCCTTTCACCGTCGCCCGGCTGGCGGCTATTTTTGTTCCGCGGCGGCGGCCGGAATTTTGAGTTGTGGGCGCCGAAACTTCCTCTCTTGCATCGATCATGACAGCTCCATTCTAAATTTAGATGTTAATGCCCGGCGGTTCAAGCGACCGAACACAACCGGACCCTATAAAAACCGCAAATCTTCCAATAAAAACGGACTTTTTGAGAATTTTACTCCCCAATTAGTTGGGGAGCGAGAGACATCATACCACCACCTGTAGTGCTTTCAAGAAAAATCTATAAAAAAGTTACGACCAAGTTACAAACAGGCTATTCCCGTGCAATTCCAAAGGTTTTTCACCTCATTCGGTCACGGAAAACGTCCTTAGGAATCGAGCATGGCACGAACCGCTAGGGCGAGCCGTTGGGCCTCAAAAGGTTTGGCCAGAAAATTCACACCCTCCTGCAAGGCCAGTTCGTCATCGGCGATGTCGGCGCTGTAACCGCTGGCATAAATCACTTTCAGACGCGGACTTTCGCGCAGGAGTTGCTGCGCCAGGTTCTTGCCATTCAATCCCTGCGGCATGACCAAGTCGGTCAGCAATAATTGAATGTCCTTTTGGTTTTGTTTCCAGACCTCCAGGGCGGCGACACCGTCCGGCACCTCAAAGACCTGGTAACCGAGCCGGGTGAGGATTTTTTTTACCAGCCGGCGAACTGGAGCTTCGTCTTCCACCAGCAAGACGCCTTCGGTGCCGCGACGCATGGCGGCGAAACCGGTGACCGGGTTGTTTGGAACATGGCCCTTGTTCGCGCGCGGAAGGTACACGCGGAACGTCGTGCCACTGCCGGGCTGGCTGTACGGCGAGATCCAACCCTGGTGTTGTTGCACGATGCCAAAGACGGTGGCCAAGCCAAGGCCGGTGCCCTTGCCAACGTCCTTGGTGGTGAAGAATGGATCGAAAATTCGCGGCAGGATTTCCGCGGGAATGCCGCAGCCGGTATCGCTGACGCTCAAACAAACGAAGGAACCCGGACGGGCGCGCGGTGATTGGGCGGCGGAGGTCTCATCGAATTCGACGGCGGTGGTTTCGATCACCAATCGTCCGCCGCGGGGCATGGCGTCGCGGGAATTGACGGCGAGATTCATGATCACCTGATCCATCATCCCGGCATCGGCATGGATGAACAGTGGATGCGGCTCGAACTTCAATTGCATTTGGATGTCCTCGCCCAGGACGCGCCGGAGCATTTTGGCCATGTTGGTGACGATGTCGTTCAGGTCCACGTTACGCGCCTGGATGGTTTCCTGGCGGCTGAAAAGGAGCAGTTGGCGGGTCAAGCTGGTGGCCCGTTCTGCGGCTTTGGCGACTTCGATCAAGCCAATGGCTTGATCATCCGTGAGTGGTCCCTGCATTTGCAGCAAGGCGACATTGCCGCGGATGACGGTGAGGAGGTTGTTGAAATCGTGGGCGACACCTCCGGCCAGTTGCCCGACGGCGTCCATTTTCTGCGCGTGGCGCAATTGCGCTTCGAGCGCGACCTCGCGGGTGACATCGCGCCGGACGGCGACGAAATTGACGGTCTTGCCGCCGGCATCGCGGATGGGCGAGATGGTGGCTTCCTCTTCAATGCAGCTTCCGTCCTTTTTCCGGTTGACGATATGGCCGGACCAAATCTCCCCGCGAAGCAGGGTCTCCCACATCTCCCGGTAAAAAGCGGAATCATGCTTGTTGCTCTTGAGCATGCGCGGGTTTTGGCCGACGATTTCCTGGCGGGTATAGCCGGTGATGCGCTCGAAAGCGGGGTTGACGTAAACGATGGTGCCGGTGGGATCCGTTACCAAGATGTCTTCGGCGGCGGACTCCACAGCGGTGGCGAGGCGGCGATTGGATTCCTCGACTTCCCTGGCCTGGGTCACGTCAAAGATGATCCCCTGGGTGCCGATGACATTTCCCGCAATATCATAGACCGGAGATTTAATGGCATGAAACCAGGTGGTTTTGCCGTCCTTATTAACGCACGATTCTTCCACTTCGATCCTCCGGCCCGTCCGCAAAATTTCGGCATGATGATTTTCCGCCTGGGCTTTGAGTGCGTCATCCTTGACCGGTGACTCGGACATTTTTTGGCCGAGAAAATCCGCCGGCGAGAGATGGTGCATCTGACAGAGATGGGAGTTGACGAAGACGAACCGGCCTTCGGCATTTTTGCGGAAAACGCCCACCGCCATTTGTTCGACCAGGGAATGGTACAACGCCTTGGATTCAAGCAACGCCTGCTCCGAGTGTTTTCGTTGGGTAATGTTCTCAAAAATAATCGCAAAATATTCTTTGCGGGTGCTATAGACGGAAAGGCGCAGCCACGCCTGCAAATCTTTCCGGTACATTTCCAGGTGCTCGGATTGTCCGGTCAGGGCCACCCGGCCATAAAGCTCGAACAAATCCGGATGCAGTTCCCGGACGCTGGGTGTTATTTCGGTGATTTTTTTGCCGACCACATCTTTAAGGCCGGTCAAACTGGAAAAGGCGGAGTTGACCTGCAGATACTCAAAATCCACCGGGCGGCCGTTTTCGAAGATCATCCGGCAATAGGCAAAACCCTCGCGCATATGCTGAAACAACGACCCGAGGCGCAATTCGCCCTCCTGCGCTTTCTCTTCGGCTCGTTTGCGCGAGGTGATGTCTTGAATAAAGCCATGCCACAAGACGCTGCCATCAGCCAATCGTTGAGGCATGCTGCATCCTTCCACCCAAACTTCGCCGCGCTGCGCATGATGGACGCGGAATTCATCTCGCCAAACGCTCATGGTCCGGGCGGATTCGGCGATAGTTTGTTCAAGGTGGGCAATGTCGTCGGGAGAGACCTGTTTGAACACGGGGGAGGCGTCGTTCACCAACTCCCCGACTTCGATGCCGAAAATCTCCTTGATGGCGGGGCTGGAGTAGGGAAAGCAGGAAGAGCCGTCAGGCCGGCGCTGGAACGTGCAAACGACTCCCGGCGCGGTCGCGAGGATCCCGGCTAATTGTTCCTCCAATGCCAGCCGCTCCTGCATGTCCGCCTCGGCTTTGCGGCGTGCGGTGCAATCCCGAAAAACGAGAACGACGCCGACAATGGTTCCATCGGCATTCCGGATGGGAGCGCCGCTGTCGTCAATGGGAATTTCGCGGCCATCACGGCTGATTAAAATGGTGTGGTTGGCCAGGCCGATAACAACGCCGCTTTTCAAGACTTTCCAGACTGGATCCTCAACGGATTCGCGCGTTTTTTCGCTGATAATGTGAAAAACCTCGGCCAATAATTTTCCGACGGCTTCCTGATTCTTCCAACCGGTCAGTTCCTCCGCCACTTGATTGATAAACGTGACTCCACTGCGGCTGTCGGTGGTGATGACCGCGTCGCCGATGCTGGCCAGGGTGACTTTTTGGAGGTTTTCGCTGGCGGAAATCCGCCGTCGCGAATGGTGCAACACTTCGATGACCGAACTGATCAGGACGCCGACAATAATCAGGAGATACCACTCCGCCTGTTCCAAACTGTCGGCGATGCTGAAATGGTACAGGGGAGCGAGCAGAAAGTAATCGGAGATCACCACTGAAACCGCGGTGGCCACCAATCCCGGCCCAAGGCCACCGACGTAGGCGCAGAAGAGGATGGGAATCAAAAACAGGTTCAAGACCGCCTCTTCCTGGGGCAAGTTGCCCATGGCCAATCGCACCAGCAACGTCAGAAATGGCAGCAGAACGGCGGCGAGATAGGCAAAACACCGCGGACACCACCAAAAATTTGTGGTTTTTTTCACAGTCACGTTCGTGCTTCTGAGACAGGACGTCTGTTACTTATCGGCTGTATTCGGCGAAAGGTTTAAGGGTATTCGTCCGGCATTTCCCGGACAGACCTTCCGAAAACTAATTTTATATAATGCCGGAAATCTTCAAGCCGGGCTTCCTTTTTCTTGCAATTTACTTCGCTTTTATTGCTATGGATAAGGCCTTGACGGCCAAAACTTCCACTCGCCAGTTTTGCGGCTTTTGGCTAAGTTGGACTTTCACGTGATGACCAGCTCACAGATCCGCCAATCGTTCCTCGATTTCTTCCAATCGAAACAGCACACCATTGTGCCGTCTTCGAGTCTCATGCCCGACTCGCCCAACCTCTTGTTCACGAACGCCGGCATGAACCAGTTCGTCCCGATTTTCCTCGGACAGACCACATGCCCGTACACGCCGGGCCGGGCCGCAGACACGCAGAAGTGCATCCGCGCCGGCGGCAAACATAACGACCTGGATGACGTCGGGCTGGACACGTATCATCACACGTTTTTTGAGATGCTCGGCAACTGGAGCTTTGGGGACTATTTCAAAAAAGAGGCGATTGAATGGGCGTGGGAACTGGTGGTGGAACGATGGAAGTTTCCCCCGGCGCGGCTGTACGCCACGGTTTATTCCCCGGACCAATCGAAGAATGATCCGAGCGAGTTCGACCAGGAGGCGTGGAATCATTGGGCGGAAAAATTCCGTTCCGTTGGGCTGGACCCGGAAATCCATATCGTCAATGGCAATAAGAAGGACAACTTTTGGATGATGGGCGAAACCGGTCCGTGTGGCCCGTGTTCGGAATTGCACGTGGACCTGACTGCCGACGGCAACACCCGCGGTTCGCTGGTCAACAAGGGCGACGCGCGGTGCATCGAGATTTGGAACCTGGTGTTCATCCAGTTCAACGCGGAGGCGGATGGCACGTTCAAACCGTTGCCGGCGCGGCATGTGGACACAGGGATGGGGTTCGAGCGGGTGTGCTCGATCATCCAAGGG
>JBKQUF010000032.1:0-15175 GCA_052140285.1 Limisphaerales bacterium
TCACTCTTCTGTTCTTTACTCATGTTCATGCCCACCGATTTTCCGGTGTCTTTTTCCCATGAGTCAACGACCCTTTTGGCCTCCCCCCAGTTTCGCTCCCCGGTGTCTTTTAATTTGAGTCAACTCGCAACTCGGCCAAAAACAAAACACTCGCTTTTCTTCGCTCATTCTCAACAATAGATTGCCGCAAATGATAAAATTCCTATTCAGCGTCTGGGGACTGGCCCAGCCCTACCGGTGGCGATTGATCTTGGGGGTCATCACCGGAATCCTGAGCGGTTTGGTGTCTCCGCTGTTGATCGGCACACTCATGTTCGTTTACAGCGCCGTTTTCCCATCGCCCGATCCTTCAGGCCGCGCGCAAATGCCAATGCACAAACTGCCGCAATTTTTGCAGGATTGGTTCCAAGCCGCCGCCAGCGCGCTGGAAAAAGGCACCCAAACGCACCCTTGGCCCTGGCCAGTCACCTTGACGGTTGCGGCCCTCATCGTGGTCATTCCGGTCATTGTGTTTTTGAAAGGTTTTTTCGGCTACCTAAACACGTATTATTTGCAATGGGTCGCCAGCCGTACGGTCGCCGACCTGCGGGTCCGCCTGTTCGGGCATTTGCTGAAATTGTCCGCCGGTTTTCACAATGAAAATGCTTCCGGCCAGCTTATTTCGCGCGTCATGAACGACACCGGGACGTTGCAGGTGATCTTGAACCAGGCGACGACGATAATCGTCCGCGATCCGGTCCAACTGGTGGGCCTGCTGGCCTTTTTATTATGGCAACAACCCACATTAACGCTGATCACCATGGTTTTTTTGCCGGTCTGCGTCATTCCCATTGCGATTTTTAGCCGCAGGATCCGCCGTTCCAGCCGGGAAATGCAGACGCAGTCCGCCGACCTGACGCAGACCATGACCGAAGCGTTCACCGGCCAGCGCATCGTCAAAGCCTACAACCTGGAACCGATCGTGACTGGAGAATTTCAGAACATCTGCCGCAAATACGTCAGCCATTACATGCGCATCGTCCGCGCGCAAAGCATCCCGAGTCCGTTGATTGAATTTTTCGGGTCGTGCGGCATGGCGTTGCTGCTCGCGTACCTGATTAGTCAATCGCAAGGCCATCCAAGCCCGTCGGACTTTCTGCAATTAATTCTTAGCATTGTCATGATTTATCCTCCGCTGAAAAACTTGAACATGCTGCAGAACTGGACGGTGCAGGCCCGCGCCGCCAGTGAACGGGTCTTTGAATTGCTTGCCACGCAAAGCACCGTGCCGGAACCCGTCGCGCCCAAAATGCTTCATGCCGACCAGGCCGACATTGTTTTTGAAAACGTGGACTTTAATTACGGCGAAAAGCCGGTCCTGCGAAACATCAATCTCACCGTTCGGTCCGGTCAGCTTTTGGCCCTCGTCGGTTCCAGCGGTTCGGGCAAAACCACGCTCTCCAATCTGCTGCTCCGCTTTTACGACCCCGTGCGCGGCGTCATTAAAATCGGCGGTGTGGACATTCGCGACGTGCGGACCCTCGATTTGCGGAATCAAATCGCTGTCGTCACCCAGGAAACCATTTTGTTCAACGACACCATCCGCCGGAACATCGAGCTGGGCCGTCCCGGCGCGACCAATGATGAAATCATCGCCGCCGCCAAACACGCTTATGCCTATGAATTCATCATGCAAAAGGCGCAAGGAATTGACACGTTCATTGGCGAAAAGGGAGTCTCCCTTTCCGGCGGCCAGCGCCAGCGCATCGCCATCGCGCGCGCAGTCCTGAAGAACGCACCGATCCTGGTGCTGGACGAGGCGACGAGCGCATTGGACACCGAATCGGAACGCGCGGTGCAGGCGGCGCTCGATGAATTGATGAAAGGCCGCACAACCATTTGCATTGCCCACCGGCTTTCGACGATTCTTCATGCCGATGTGATTGTCGTTTTGGAACAGGGCCGGATTGTCGAAACCGGCCGGCACGAGGAATTGATCAAGCGCGGCGGCATTTATCAAAAACTGTACGAACTGCAATTTGCGTCGTGAGCGCGCGGCCTGAAAAAATTCTGGCGCTGCAATTCAAATACTTCGGCGACGCCGTGCTGATGACTCCGGCCCTGCGCGCCTTGCGCAAACATCTGCCCGCGTCCGAAATTCATCTGCTCGTCCCCGAGGAAATGGCGCCGCTGTTCCGGCATTTGCCGTGGCTCAACCGCGTCTGGCCGATGCCCCGCCAACGCGGGCGGGCGGGGATTGGAAAAGCCTGGCCCGTCATTCGCGCCCTGCGCGCCGAACAATTTGATCGCTCGGTCGATTTCGCCGGCAACGACCGCGGCGCCATCCTGAGCTTGCTGATCGGGGCGAAAATCCGCCTCGGCTGGGACCAGCGCGGCGGGTTCCTTGGCCGGAAATTTTGCTACACTCATCGGGCAGCCTCGGTGACAAAGCCACTGCACGAGTCCGCGCGGCTGGTTCAACTTTTGTCCGCCTGGCAAATTCCTCCCGGTCCGCTCGAACCGGAAATTCGCGCGGACCCCTCGCTCGACGATGCCGCCGCGCGGATTTTGCCCGGCGATTCTTCCATCATTTGCCACGTTGCCTCCAGTCAGCCCAAAAAAGAATGGCCGTTGGAGCACTGGGCCGCGCTGAATCGCCTGGCCGCCGGGGCCGGTTTTCGCCTCGTCTTCACCACGGCGCAGGGCGCGCGCGAAGCCGCCCTGACCGCCAGCCTCAAGAAAATCGCCCCGGACGCCGTTGTCCTGCCGCAACTGGCGGAATTGCCGTTGTTTTTGGCCGTATTAAATCGCGCCAAAGTTTTCATCTCCGGCGATACCGGACCTTTGCATTTTGCCGCGGGTCTTGGCCTGCCGACCATCGCCTTATTTGGACCGAGTTCGCCGGTGCTATGGGCGCCCATCGGCGGGCGCCACCAATTTATCACCGGCCCACCCTGCGGCTGCGACGGCCATTCGGCCGTTTGTCATCGTCCGGCTCATTGTCTGGCGGCGATTTTGCCCGAACAGGTCTTCGCCCTCGTGAACCGCGCCATGGGCGTGTGACGCACCCTAATTTCCACTTCTCAAAAGCTTCAGCTCCGCCGCCGCGCTGGCGTATTCCGTAAAGTCCTTTTCGCCGGTCGCCAGGCAATGCTCAAAAAAATTCCCGGCAATCGCCCGGTCGCCATCCATCAACCGTTTCTCCCCGGCATAGAAATACGCCTCGCACTTGCAGCCGTTCTGCAAGTTCTCCGGGGCGAGGTCGGCGGCGGCAAAAAATTTCCGTTCGTCCAATTGCCCGGTCAAAAAGCGCTCCACGTATGCCGGCCAATCATAGGATGTCGTGGCTTTTCGCAGGTTCCAATAATTTTCCAGGTCCTCGGTCGCCGTCCTTTTGTCACCCAGCTTCTCCTGCGCCAGCCAGATGCGGAAGCGGAGGTAATCGTCCGTGGCGTCCAAATCTCCCGCCTTTTCAAAGTCCGCCAGCGCATTCACCCAGGACTGCGTGTCGAAATACAAATAACCGCGGCTCTCGTAAGCCGCCGTGTCCGAGGGGTCCAACTCCAGGTAGGCGTTGAATTCCGCAATCGCCCCGTTCAAATCCCCCGCCGATTTTTTGGCGATGGCCAGCGTCTTGCAAGCCGCTGCGTCATTGGTGTTAAAGGCCAGATATTTCGTAAAATCAACCACCTCGTTCGTGAAATCGGCCTCCAGTTTTTCCGCAAAACCGCGGTTCTTGTAGGCCTCGGCGAAATCCGGCCGAAGTTTTATCGCCGCCGTGAAGTCCGAAATCGCGCCCGGCAAATCGTTTTTTCCCGCCTTCAAAATCCCGCGGTTGTTGTAAGCGTCGGGAGCATTGGTTGTCTCCTCGATATATTTGCCGAAATCGGCAATCGCCCCGTCGGCATCGCCGAGCATCTGTTCCGCGATGGCGCAATTGTAATGCGCATCCGCAAAGTCCGGCTTCAGCCCGATGGCCTGGCGATAATCCGCCACCGCATTGCGCATCTCTCCTGAATTTTGCCAGGCAAATCCGCGATTATAGAAAACTTCCGCGTCCGGTTTCTGTTTGAGATACTCTCCAAAATCCGCAGTCGCGCCCGGTAAATCGCCGTTATGAAATTTGGCCTGCCCGCGGTTTTTGTAAGCCTCCAGCAGTCCGGGCTCCAACTCAATGGCTTGGTCATAATCCGAAATGGCGCCCGCCAAATCCCCGCTCTTTTGTTTCGCCTCGGCGCGTTTGAAAAACCCCATGGCGTCCCCGCTGTTTAATTCCAAATACTTGTCATATTCGACGATGGCGCCGGCCAGGTCGTTGGTCGCCATTTTAATATCTCCGAGTTTGAGCGTCATCGCCGCATTAGTCATGGCCTCCGGCCCAAGCCCTTTCTGGCCCTCCTCTTTTGGCTGGTCGATGGAGGCGCCAACGCCCTGGCCGGGAGCGGCGACAACCGGCGCCAAGAGGAGCATCAGTACCAACAAAGGTTTTTTCATAAATGCAGAATGTCCGTTTTTGCGATTTCAAGCTTGCGTTTTGGGCATTCCGGCGAAAGACTGCGCGTTCATTTATGCAAGCGCAAGACACAACAACCGTCTATTTACTCAAATTATGGCCGTGGCTTGAGCAAAACAAAAAGAGCCTCATCGCCGCGGCGGCCATCGTGGCGATTCTTGGCTTTTTCTTTTGGTATGCGTCGGTGCAAAGCAGCCAGAAACAAATCAATGCCGGCAATGCGGTGTCCTTATTGCTGGTTTCTCCCGGCGGCCAATCGGCCCAGGCTTTTATTAAAGCCGCCGCCGATTATCCGGGGACCATCGCCGGACAACGGGCCGCCCTTCAGGGCGCGGCCATGTTATTTGATTCGGGCGATTACGCCGGCGCCCAGACGCAGTATCAGCAATTTATCAATGCCAATCCGGGCAGCCAGTTCTTTTCCCAGGCTTTGTTTGGAAACGCCGCCTGCCTCGAGTCCCTGGGGCAATCCGACGCGGCCATCACCGCTTATAAACGCGTGCTGAGCAGCTCTTCCAGCCCGCCCGAGGTGGATGCCGCGAAATTCGCCATTGCGGGGCTGGAAGAATCCGCCGGCCACGTCAACGACGCCATTGTTTATTACGAAGATGTGGCCACCGCTGAATCGATCACCTCGCTGGGTGCGGAAGCGCGGCAACGCTTGATTGAATTGCGGTCGCAAATGCCGCAACCCACCTCCCCTTCCGCCACCCTTTTGCCGGCTTCCCCTCCCGCCATGCCACAGCCTGCCCACTAACATGAAGTTGACCATTATCGGCACCGGTTATGTCGGCTTGGTCACCGGGACGTGCTTCGCCGAAATCGGACATCATGTCATTTGTGTCGATAACGACGACGCCAAAGTCAAACTGTTGAAAGACGGCGGCCTTCCCATTTACGAGCCTGGCCTCGAGGCGTTGGTCAAAAAAAATGTCGCCGCGGGCCGCCTTTCGTTCACCGACAGCACGGCGGAAGGCGTCCAAAAATCCGACGTCATTTTCATCGCCGTGCCGACTCCGCCGCAACCGGACGGATCGGTTGATCTCAGTTTTATCGAACGCGTCGCCCGCGACATCGCCGCGACCATGACCGAATATAAAATTGTCGTGGATAAAAGCACCGTCCCGGTCAAGACCGGGGACAAAGTGGCGGAAACCGTCCGGCGCTATTGCAAGTCCAAAACCGATTTTGATGTCGTCAGCAATCCCGAATTTCTGCGCGAAGGCTTCGCGGTGGAGGACTTGATGAAACCCGACCGCATTGTCATCGGCGTTCGCTCCCCGCGCCCGGTTGCCGTCATGAAGGAAATCTATGCGCCGTTTAAAGCGCCGATTATCGTCACGGACATCAATTCCGCCGAGCTGATCAAACACGCGGCCAATTCGTTCCTGGCGCTCAAAATCTCCTATATCAACGCCATCGCCGCGATCTGCGAAGCCACCAGTGCCAATGTCGAGGAAGTGGCCAATGGCATCGGATTGGATGAGCGCATCGGGCGCAGATTCTTGAATGCCGGCATCGGTTTCGGGGGCAGTTGCTTCCCCAAGGACTTGAGCGCCTTCATCAAAATCGCCGAACAGACCGGCTACGATTTCAAATTGCTCAAGGAAGTTCAGCGGGTCAACGCGGAGCAAATGGAGCGATTCATCAAAAAAATCGCCGACACTCTCTGGGTCTTGAAAGACAAAACCCTCGGCATCCTCGGCCTCGCCTTCAAACAAAACACCGACGATGTCCGTTCCTCGCCGGCGATTGATCTTTGCCAGCGCCTGCTCAAGGAAGGCGCCAAATTGCGCGTCCACGACCCCAAAGCGATGGAAAAAGCCAGGGCCGTGCTGCCGGATATCACCTACGTTGACGACATGGACGCCGTGGCCGACGGTTGCGATGCCATTGTCATTGCCACGGAATGGGAGGAGTTCAGGAAACTGGACCTCGACCGCGCTTACAAAGCCCTCGCGCATCCCATCATGTTTGACGGGCGGAACCTGTTTGATCCCGCCGAAATGGAAAAACGCGGATGGATTTACAAAAGCATCGGCCGTTGATTCCGGTGGATGTCAGCGCCGCCCTCCTGTTCCACGACGGCCAATTGCTCATTGCGCAGCGCCGCCAGGAGTCGCATTTGGGAGGCCTGTGGGAGTTTCCCGGCGGCAAACGCGAAGGCAATGAGACATTTGAGGAATGCCTCGTCCGGGAAATCCGCGAGGAATTGGGCTGCCAGGTTTCCGTCGGCGAGTTGTTTGAGGAAGTGACGCATGAATATCCCGGAAAACCCGTGCATCTCAAATTTTACATCTGCCGGCTGGTTTCCGGGGAGCCAAAAGCCCTCGAGTGCGCGGCATTACGGTGGGTCCGCCGCGAGGAATTGGCGGACTACGACTTCCCGGCGGCGGACGCGCGGCTGCTCGAAAAACTCCGCGCCTGGAGCTTTTGAAGGAATGCTCTACACCCTTCCGTAAGCCTCTTCGATCACCTGCTTGAAATTATTTTCGCCGACGTTGACGATTTTCATTTCCCGCTGCGCATTTTCCACGGAATCGCTGGCGTGCGCGGCATTGACCATGATGGTGGAGCCAAATTCGCGCCGGATGGAACCGGGAGGCGCTTTCGAGGGATCGGTGGGGCCAAGGACATCCCGGATTTTCCGGATCGCGCTCACGCCTTCATAAATCAGGGCGATGCATTTTTGGGTGCCAGGCGTATGCTTTTCCTCTTCCGAAGCGCATTCGGACGGGGCGCGCCCGGACATAAAGCGCACAATGTTCTCAAATTGATTGTCCCCGAAGACCGGGCCGAGCGCGGCCCCGATGGTTTTCTGCACTTCGGGCGGAAGCTTGATATTAAATTCCTTTTCGAGTTTCTCCGTGGCCCGCTCGCCGATGGTATCCACCAGTTTCACCCGGAGGAAATCCCGGACCGGTCCGTAAAATTCGGACGCCTGGTTCGTGCTCATATGGAGCACCTTGGCGCCAACAATAAACAGTCCCGTGCGCGAAAAGAAATCGATGACATTGCCGGGCCGGCCCGTGGCGAATTTGAAATTGTCCGGCTTGATCAACACGAGCGTCCGTTCTGGTTCTTCGCCATGCGGATAGGTCGTCACGTTTTCCAGCATCCCGCCGTCCGCGTCGGAATATCGCGCCCACAATTTCAGCTTCGTTTCCGCCTCTTCGTTGCTGGGCGGGGCGAGGACGGCCGGCTCAAAGTAACGCACCTGGCCGGTATCATCATCCATGATCAAATCGCCATAGGTCCCGCGAATCGTTTCGCCGCTGCAGCGTTCCGGGCTGAGGTTCCCCACCACGGTCCGCACCTTGCGCACGGCCTCGTCCCCGCGGAAAAGCATCATCATGACCCGGCGCCGGCGGCCCGTCTTGGGGTCTGGAATGAAATTGTGCAGGATGTATTCCTTCAACAATTCCTGGATTTTCCGGTCCTGCGGGTCGTGGGCGGAAAGGATATTGTCGGCATACTCCCTGGCCAATTCGGCGCTTGGCGCAAACATCCGGATCGCGCAAAGGTCCAGGCCGGTCCGCGAAATCAAGCGGCTTAATACTCCGCCGGTGCGGGATTTAAAAAGCGAATACGGGGTGACGATGACATAAGCAAGCGGTGATGAAGACATAATTTAACCAGTCACGGGAGGCACGGGTGTTGGTGGGGCGGTGGGGGTGGGCGCGGCCTTGCCGCCCAAAATCTTGAACATGACCGTGCCGCAGGTGGGGCACTTGCCTTTGATTGCCTTGCGTCCGTTCTTCATGGTCTCTTCGACGCCGTTGGCAATTTCTTTCTTGGCTTTACACTTAACGCAATATCCTTCCGCCATAAAAAATTTACCGCCCGCGCTTTATGCCCGAACGGTGCAACCATCATACCCAAGCGGGAACCCTGGCGCAACCTGTAAAAGGACATGATGCAAGTTATTTAATTCAAGCAACTTGCAAAAGAATTGCTTTTTCGAATGAAACGTGAGGGCTTTCCTCGCGGAGCCAAGGGCGACGCGGTCAAAGTGACTGTGGCGGCGTGGTTGCGGCGGAGACGATGACGAGCAAGTGGATCGCGGAACGTCTGCAAATGGGACCCCCCGACTACGCCTGCCAACTGCTGTACCGTCCGCGGGCAGTTGAGAAGAAAGTAATATGCAAATATCAAGACCTGACGCCTTTTCTGGCGCCTTCTCACGGAAATATCATGGCGTCGTTTCTCAATCCGCATGAATGGAAGTAGTCGCGGCACTTTCCCGGTTGAGCCGCAAAAACCCCTTTGAAAATGCCATTCCAATGCATTATTTTGGCAGGAGCATATTTCACAACAGGACGCTTGGAGATTGGAACTGCAAATACCGGCAAATTAACCTGGTTGTTTTTTGCCGTTTTGACTTTGGGAATCGCCGCGCGGCTGATAGCGGCGACTCTCGGCCACGACTTTGATTTCGATTCCTGGCAGATCGTGGCGAATCTGGTTAATCACGAAGAGAATGTTTACGCCGGCACAGACCGATATAATTTTGCGCCGGGTTGGTTTTGGATCCTGCATCTGCTGGACCTGCTGGCCGGGCATAATCCGGTTGTGTTTCGTTATCTGGTCGCCGGTTTTTTGAGCATGGGGGATGCGGGGATTTTTTTCATTTTGTGGCGCAGGTTCGGAAGACTGGCGGGTTGCTGGTTTTTTCTCAATCCCATTTCAATCATCATCAGCGGTTTCCAGAATAATTTCGACAATCTGGCAATTTTATTGGGTTTGGCCGCGGTCCTGTTGATGGGAGACGACTTCGAGCAGCCTGTAAAATCCCGAAAAGCGCTGGGACTGGTTATTTTGGGGCTTTCATTGGTGGTAAAGCATGTGTTTTTCGCCTTTCCGTTTTGGCTGGCGGTCAAGCAAAGGAGAATCTCGCAGAAGCTGATTGTCATTTTAATTCCCTTGTTGATCTTTGCCCTGAGTTTTATTCCCTACTGGCATGGTGGGAGCCTGGAGATCATCCAAAATGTGTTCCGGTATCGGTCCATCACCCACGAATACTTTTACCACATGTTCCTGCCGCAATTTGCGCAGAGCATGTTTGGCAGCGAGGCGATGTGGTTTTTCTTCCTGATTCTGTTTGCGTTTATTTGCCGGCGGAAGACGACGGTGGAATATCTGCTGGTTTATACCTGTGTGTTAGTGGCTGTCGCGCCGGCCACTCTTAACGAATATCTGGCCATTCCCGGCGCGTTTGTAGCCATGCATTTAAACTTGCCGACCATCCTCTACACGGCCGCCGGCACGGCGCATCTGCTGGTAACTCCCAACGGCCCGCTCGGGTCTCCGCCGTTTGATGTCAAAGGTTTTGGCGCGACGTATCTGCCGCCGGTTCATTTGAGCGACTGGTTCGGATTTAGCTTTGATGATGTTGCCATTTACTTGTTGTGTTTGAGCCTGATTTGGGTGACTTGGGGGCAAACTCTGGTGGGTTGGTTTAAACGATTTCTGGAATGGTGCATCGCCGAATGGAAAAACCAGTTGGAAGTTTAAAAAAGGGCCGCGATTTGATTGTGGCGCGTGAGATACGGCCGGTCGCTGCACCGGCAGTTGCGCGTGTCTCAAGGGGTGGATGGGTTTTAGCCGCGAACTCAGACGATTTTGCACATCTTTGAGAAATCTTTGTCCCAAGTCCGGCAGGCTGCTAGAGTCCCGGGCTGCTCTGCATGATGCCACCGTCGGCGAAGATGGTGGTCGCCGTGATGTAACCGGCCCCGTCGCCGGCCAGAAACGCAACGAGGCCGGCAATTTCTTCGGGTCTGGCCATGCGACCGAGCGGGATGGCATTGTCCAATTTTTTCAACAGTTCAGGATTTTGCATCGTGGACAAGTTGATTGGCGTGGCGACGGCGCCAGGGCCGACGCCCACAACAAGAATGTTGTGCGGCGCGAGTTCAACACCCGCAGTGCGCGTCAACATCCTCATGCCGCCTTTGGAAAGGCAATAAGCGGTGTTGCCGGGCATGGGCCAGTCCTCATGCACCGATGTGATGTTGATGATGCGGCCACCGCCGCCTTGTTTGATCATTTGCTGCGCGGCCAGTTGCGTGCCGAAGAAGGCGCTTTTGAGATTGATGGCGAGAACTTTTTCGTATTGCGCTTCGGTCGTGTCCAGAATAGACGTGCGGGTCTCGACGCCGGCATTGTTGACCATAATGTCCACGCGCCCAAATTCCTGAACAGCGGCCGTAAATAAAGTTTGCAATTCGGCGACCTGACTGACATCGGCCTTTACGGCGATGACTTTATCATCCAACGCCAGAATTTGTTTTTCCAATGGTTCATTCGCTTCAGGGTGCAGGACGTAATCAATGACGAGGTTAGCGCCCTGCCGGGCAAGTTCCAAAACGATCGCCCTGCCTATGCCGCTGTTGCCGCCGGTGACGATGGCGACTTTGCCTTTAAGACTCATAATTTCTCTCCTTGGTTGATGGTTTAACTAAATTTTCAAACCGGCGCGCGAGCTTTTCGCGTGACGGCAAAGGATAGCACGGCCATGGCCATAGCGACAACTGCCGTCCCCGCGTAAATACTTTTCAGGTCCAAGCCCGCCGTTTGCAACGGACCGACGCCGAAGGCCGCGAGACCGTAGCCGATTTGATAAAACGCAATCAACCCGCCCGCCACCGAGGCGGCGATGGCTGTCAGTTCTCTCTGGCTGAAGCTGATGGTTAACGGCAGCAATGCCGAACAGCCCAGACCGGCGAGCGCAAAAGCCAGCAGGCCGAGGAGTGAATCGGTTTGGGGAACATACGCGGCGGCCGCGAGCGCGCCGGACACAATAAACGGCAGGACACGGCAAACCAGCGGCTCGGGAAACCACTTTTCAATGGCAAAAAACAGGATGCGCCCGGCAGTGACCGCGGCCCAAAAAAGCGTCAACGCGAGCGATGCCAGCGACGTGCTCGCGCCGAAATGTTCCTTCATGTAAAGGGATGCCCAGTTGCCGTTCATCGTTTCGCACATTCCGTAGAGCAGCGCAAACGCGGCGAAGACCCAAAACCGCGCGGGGAATTTTATATTCCCCGTCGCGGCGGGTCCAGCTTTTTGCCCTTCGTTCAAAGGCTGCCTGAAACTAAAAAGGAAGAGTCCAAGAACCAGCGCGCCGACCAGCAACGGCAGGCCCCACCAAATTCCAAAGCCGAAAAAAATCGCGACGAAGACCGGCGCCAGGGCCGTGCCCAAACCGAGAAGCGCGTTCAATGCCAGCACCGCCTTGTCCACCGCCTGGGGAAAAATAGCCGCCGCAAACGTATTGAGCGCCGGGACGGTGAAGCCGAAGCCGAGGCCCATGCAAGTGGTCGCCCCGAGCAGGATTCCATAAGCGGCCGAATGATCGCGCATGACCAAACGGCTCGCGACCAGCAACGTCATCGCCAGCAGGTTCGCCAGCAGTCCGATCAAATAGATTTTTTTGGCGCCAAGACGATCCCGGAGTCCCGCGCCGGCGAGCGAAGCGGCGATGGCCGTGATGGCTTGCGGCAAAAACATGCCGCCGTATTCCGTGCCCGACAGGGCATAGTCCGTTGGACTCGTGAACACCGCGCTCGCGGCTGGAAACGTGACCAGCCCGACGCCTTGCACGACACCGGCGGCATACACGCTCGCGATTTCGCCGCGTCGTCCCATTTTATTTGAGACGTTCGAGCAGGTGATCGCCGACGCGCAACGCATTGGCAATGGCGGTCAACGAAGGGTTCACCGCGCCGATGCTCGGAAAGAAACTGGTGTCAACGACGTAAAGATTATCCAGTTCATGCGTCTTGCAGTTCACGTCGAGCACGGAACTTTTTGGGTCGTTGCCAAACCGGCAGGTGCCGGATTGATGGCCGACGCCGGCAATGGGAATATGTTTTTTCATGTAGGCATTATTTGGAATGAGATGCGGGTGCAGTTCCAGATGATCGAGCATGGATTCCAATTTTTTTCTTAGTCGGTTGAGCGGTTCCAGATTGTTGAATTCGTAATGCAATTGAATTTCATTTTGAGAATTCAACGTCACGCGATTTTGCGGCCGCGGCAGGTCTTCGGAGGTGAGCCAAAAATCCACGGAATGCCTCGCGATTTCGCCGAGCAAGAATCCCGGCGCAAATTTCGGCGCATCCTCGCGAAACATCGGGCCTTTGGATTTGCCGAGCATCTGGATGTTGCCCAGCGGGAAATCGCAGTCCGGCGCGCGCAGATAAAAATCATTCACCGTGAGAGTTTTTTGAAAAACGGTTTCGTTCTCGCGCCGTGAAAGGGCGACGAGCGCGATGGCGTTGTGAAACATATAATTCCTGCCAACCATGTCCGAGCCATTGGCAAGACCGTGTGGATGTTTTTCGTTGGCGGACATTAGCAGCAGCCGCGCCGAATTGGCCGCGCCGCAAGACACGACAACAATGCTGCCGCTGTATTCTTCGCGTTGGCTCTCGCGCTCGACGATTACTTTTGTAATTTCATTTCCGCTCGCGCTGGTTTCAAGTTTCTGAACGCGGGCCTTCGTCAGCAGCGTCACATTCGGATATTTTAGCGCAGGCCGAACGGCAATGACTTCAGCGTCAGATTTGGCGTGAACGAGGCAAGGAAATCCATCGCAGGTGTCGCAGCGTATGCAACGGCTGTGCGGCATATCCGCTTCATTGAGCAAAATTCCAGTGGGCGCGAACGACGGATGATAACCCGCGCGCTTCAAATTATCCCCCAACTCCTGGATGCGCGGCTCGTGACTGACGGGCGGAAAGGGATACGGCGCGCTGGCTGGCGGATCGGTCGGATCATCGCCGCGCTGGCCGTGGACATTGTAGAGTTTTTCCGCCTGTGTGTAATAGGGTTCAAAATCATCGTAGCCGACCGGCCAGTCCGGGGTCAGGCCATCAGCGGTGCGATGCGCGGTAAAATCTTCCTGGCGCAAACGGAATAACGCCGCGCCATACATTTTGGTCGCTCCGCCGACAAAGTAATGCACGCCCGGCTGAAACGGCTGGTTGTCCTTGTCATACCACGTGTCTTTCGAGACGTAGGTGTTCTTCACAAAAACCTCCGTGGCATCCCAATTTTGTTTCTCGCGGGGCAGATAATCGCCGCGTTCCAAAATGAGAATGCGTTTGCCGGAAGCCGCGAGCTTGAGCGCCAACGTGCCGCCGCCCGCGCCACTGCCGATGATGATGATGTCGTAATGATTCATGCTCGTGGTTCTCCTAATTCGCGGGCTTCACATTGGCAAAATTCATTTTCGAGGCCGCAGCAGTTTCGCGATCAAACCCGTCCAGCCGGTTTGATGCGATGCGCCGCACCCACGTCCGGTGTCGCCGTGAAAATATTCGTGGAACAAAACGTAATCCTTGAAGTGCGGGTCTGTGGCGAGTTTTGGATGATATTTCAAAACGGGACGCAGGCCGTCTTCGCCTTTCAAAAATAATTTTGCGAGGCGGCGCGCCAGTTCGTCGGCGACCTCGTTGATGTTGACGAATCTTCCGGAGCCGGTCGGGCACTCAACTTTAAAATCGTCGCCGTAATAATAATGAAATTTTTGCAGTGACTCGATGATCAGGAAATTGAGCGGCATCCACACCGGCCCGCGCCAATTGGAATTGCCGCCGAACACCCGGCCCTGGGACTCGGCCGGCCAGTAGGCGACTTCGTAAGTCTGGCCGCCGGTCTCAAAACGAAACGGATGCGGCTCGTGAAATTTTGAAAGCGAGCGCACGCCCTGGCCGGAAAGAAACTGGGTTTCATCCAACATCCTTTTCAAAAGCGCTTTCATGCGATGGCCGCGCAGAAGCGAAAGCAATCGGCGGTCTCCGGCGCCGCCAACGTTCCAATTGGAGATAAGGCCCGCCAGTTGCGGCCGGTGATTCAGATACCATTCCAGGCGCGCGGCAAATTGCGGCAACTGTTTTAGCACATCCGGCTCGAGAACTTCAACGGCCAGCAGGGGAATCAGCCCGACAGCAGACTGAATTTTCATCGGTACGTTTTCTCCATCCGGCAGGTTCAAATGGTCGTAGTAAAATTGGTCCGCTTCATCCCACAATCCCAGGCAATCATCCTCTTTGCCGTTGATGGCCGCGGCAATGGCCAGAAAATGCTCGAAAAATTTCGTGGCGATGTCTTCATAGACGTGATTGTGCAACGCCAGTTCCAACGCGATGCGCAGCAGGTTCAGGCAATACATTGCCATCCAGCTCGTGCCGTCAGCCTGGCTCATGAAACCGCCGGTCGGCAAAGGTTTACTGCGGTCAAAACAGCCGATGTTGTCCAGGCCGAGAAAGCCGCCTTGAAATATATTCCGCCCCTGTTCGTCTTTGCGATTGACCCACCACGTGAAATTCAGCAGCAATTTTTGAAACACGCGTTCCAAAAACATCAAGTCGCCGGTATCTTTGGGATTGGATTCCTGACGTTGGCGCCGGTCAATCTGGAAGACGCGAAACGCCGACCACGCGTGAACCGGCGGGTTCACGTCGCCGAACGCCCACTCGTAGGCGGGCAACTGACCGTTGGGGTGCATATACCATTCGCGCATCAGCAGGACGAGTTGCGACTTGGCAAACTCGGCGTCAATTTCCACCAGCGCCACGCAATGAAATGCCCAGTCCCATGCTGCGAACCAGGGATATTCCCACTTGTCCGGCATGGAAATCACGTCGGCGTTGTTCAGGTGTTTCCAGTCGGAAT
>JBKQUF010000033.1:0-8621 GCA_052140285.1 Limisphaerales bacterium
CAGGTTTCCAACTGGCTTCGATCAGCCTCGGATAGGACCACCGCGCTGGCAACTTTTGGCATCGGGAACCATTTTATATGAAAAACCCAATATGTCTAGCTATTTGTGATACACTACACTAGCTAACAGTTTGGCTAACAATTTTTGGATTGTTCCAAGATTGTTTCAGTATTCGGGAGGATTCTCCAGCTATTGCCTGACTGCCGGAATCTCCGCCCAGGTCGGATGGACGACGCATGAACATGAAACCGCGGTGTGAATGGCCTCATTGTCGTCAATGACAAGCAGGCGACGATTTATCCGGGAAGACAAGGTAGTCATAGTTCAGCTTTCGGGAGGCAGCAAAGGGAGGTTGAGCGTAAAGGTCGCGCCCTGGCCCACGCCATTGCTGTGCACGGTCAGCGAACCGCCCAGATCGCGGGCTGTCAGCGCGCCGCTGTGCAGACCGAAACCGTGCCCGCCCTTGCGTGTGGTGAAGCCGTGGCTGAAGATCCGCGTGAGGTTCTCCGCAGAAATGCCAATGCCATTGTCCACCACGCTGAGGCGAACTCCGCCGGCGGTCGGGGCGATCTCGATCGTTATTTTTTTGTCGTTCCGCCCCGATTCGTCGCAGGCGTATTTTGCATTGCGAATCAGGTTCACGAGAATCTGCAGCACCTTGTGCTTCTCCACCGTCACCAACGGCACTGAGGCGTAGGCCCGTTCCAGCCCGACTTCGTGCCGCGCCAGCGCCCCCGCGTTTATCCGCAACGCGTCTTCCACCAACTCCGTCACGTTGACCGTCTCGCTCACGCCTGAGATTTTCGCGTAGTTCTGCTGCATCGCCACTATTTCCTTGATGTGTTCGATGTTCTGGCGCAACAGGTCCAATTCCGCGATGGAGTTCTGCTGCTCGTGATCCAACTGCCCCGCCAGTTGATTCAGATAACCGGGCAAATTCCGCCCCTTCGGATCCGCGGTGATGAAGGTTCCCAGATCCGCCGCGTGCTGATTCAGTAACGCCACCACTTTCGGCAACTGCCGCACGCTCGACTTTTTCACGTTGTCAGCCATCAGCGACGCCGAAACGTTCACGCTGTTTAGCACGTTCCCAACGTTGTGCAGCACGTTCGTCGCCACTTCCGCCATCCCCGCCTGCCGGGAAATTCCCAACAGTTCAACATGGACACGCTCGACTTCGGACTGCATCCGTTTGCGTTCCTCGATTTCCTTTTCGAGCAATTGCGTCCGTTGCTTCAACTGAGCTTCCTCGCGCTGCAAGGACGCGTTGGCGGTGGCGAGTTCCCGGGTCCGGCTTGCGACTTCGGCTTCCAGAAGGTCGCGGGCTTTCTGCAGCGACCATTGTTTGTGCATCAGATGCCGAACCCGCCAGGCGTAACTCCCGCGCAGCGCCGCCAGCGCCATCACGCCGCCGAGCAGATAGAACCAGGCCGTCTGATAATAGTGCGGACGCAGGCTGATCGCCACCGTGTCGCCCTGCTCATTCCACACGCCATCGGCATTGGCGGCGATGACGCGAAAGGTGTAACTCCCCGGCTTGAGGTTCGTATAAAAGGCCATGCGCCGATTCCCGGCTTCCACCCAATCGTTGTCGTAACCCTCCAGCCGATACCGGAAATGGGTTTTTTGCGGCGCGATGAAAGTCAAAGCATCGAAATCAAATTCCAGTTCGCCTTTGCCCGGCGGCACCGTGACAGTTCCGCCGCGGGCTACTTCCCGTCCATCGGCTTTGACGAGATCAACATGCACCTGGGGCGCCGCTCGATTGGTCTGCATATGCGCCGGATCAATCATGACCGCGCCATTTGCTGATGGAAACCAGATGCGGCCGTCGGAAGTTTTGCAAGCGACACGCTCCTGCTGCGAAGTCTTGTCGGACAACTTGACGGAATCCATGCCGTCAAACACCGTGCATTGAACCTGCGCCGTTTTGCCATCGGCGAAGTCGTTCGCGTTTTTACGGCTGACGGAAAAAATCCCCCGGCCCGAGTCCACCCAGAGGTTCCCCAAATCATCGGGAATGACGGCGTAAATGTTGTTGTCGAACAAACCATGTTTCCGGTCAATGAAGGATATCCGGTTATCCTTGAGGCGGACAATGCCACGCAACGTCGCCCCCCACACCACGCCTTCGCTGTCTTCGCAAACCCAGAGCACTGGCGCGGACAGGCCCTCCGCTACAGACCATTGTTGGCAGGCGCCGTCTTTAACCCGGAAAATGCCGCCGGCGGACGCCACCCAAATGACGCCACCTCGGCCGGTGGCCAGATTGAGGATCCAATACATCTGCGGTTTTGCGCCGTTGGTATAAGCGTAGGGCTGGAAATAGTTCGTCCCCACACGATAGAGTTCGCCAGCGACGGATACCACGACGCCGTGCGCATCTTCGGCCATTCCCACCATCAGGTCGGAATTCGTGTAGACTGCCAGGAGTTTCTTCTGTGGAGAAAGGATGGCCAGTGACTTAATGAAACTGACCAGATAAAGGTCGCCGTTGCTTGCTTCAAACACGCGCTTGATGTAACGGGACGGTATTCCCGTTTCGGAGCTGTAGGTTTCCAGCGTCCCGGTGCCGGGGTCAAAATAAGTCAGTCCGCGAGGACTGCCGATCCAAACACCGCCCTGATGCGAGGCGCTAACAGCAGTCGCATCTTTCATCGAAAGGTCTTCGGCGGCAGGAACGGAGGGAAATTTCACGTCCGTGATCTGGCTGACGCCTCTGCGCGTTCCGATCCACAAGCTGCCTTCGTGATCTTCCGCAAGGGCGTTGACGAAATCGCTCCCCAGCCCATCGGCCTTCTTGAGAAATTCGCAGGCGCCATCCCGATAACGCACGAGCCCGCGACCAGCCGTTCCAACCCACAAAACGTCGTGGCCATCAACCAGCAGCGCCCGGACTTCCGCGTCGAACGAGAGGGTCTTCTTTGGCCGAAGGTTGGAATCAAGGCAATGCAATGCATCCATGGTGCCTACCCAAATTTGTCCTTCGTGATCTTCGGTGATGCAAAAAATAAGAGCAGCATCCAATGCCGGGTCGGCCACCTTGGTCAATTTTCCTTTCTGCCAATAGTAAAGCCCCTGGTTGGCGGTGCCAAGCCAGATCCGCCCCTGACGGTCCGTGTAACCACACAGCCCGTCCAGCGTCCCGTTCGTAAGCGACCCTGGCACCAACAGTTGCTCGAAGGTTCCCGATTGCGTCAGGCACGCAGTGTCGTTCTCGGCGGCGATCCACAGCGTCCCGTCCTCGCTCTCCATAATGGAACGGACATTCATGTCCAACCCGCCCCGGTCCGGTTGTCCGCGAAAGGAAAAGGATTGTCCGTCGCAAAATCCGAACGAGCTGTTTTTTAGCCCCACCCACATGCCACCGTTGCGCGCACTTGTCAGGCTGGTTACGGTGCTGTCTGAAATATTGGTGATGCTGGTAAGATCCAGCAGCGTGAATTTGATCCCGTCAAAGCGAACCAGCCCCGCCGCGGTTCCGAGCCAGAGATAACCGTCTCGCGTCTGCGTGATGGCGGTGATGCCGTTTGCCGGCAGGCCATTCTCCCGGTTCCACGTCTGGCAATTGTATTGCTTCAAGTCCTTGGCCGGGTCCAACGCGAACCCGCGTCCGGGCAGCATGAGCAACAACGCCACCAATCCGGCCAGCAGCATGCGGCGGCTCGCCAAATCAACGGCGATAGCAGGACATGGCCGCCCCCGAACGGCTCTGGCATCCGAACGTGGCGGGCTCATGGTGCTGGACATGGGACTATGGAATTCGACAGTGTTACATCGGACGTTGGCGGCGAAAGTGAAGGCCAAACATTGGATATTTCCACCAGTTTTCATCGCTGGCACAACCGGATCGGCCCATATGGCCAAGGATACGGGCGGCGCTGATGCGCTGAATGCAGTAGGTGCTTTTTTCCATCGCCCCGCGCCACCGTACCGTCACGTTAGGATTTCGCATCGGCTTAAGGCTGGGCGTGTTGTAATCCGCGTATTGGAAGAAATTGAAGCGTCGGACTTTGTAGGGACAATTGTTCGAGCAATAACGCGTGCCGATGCACCGGTTATAAACCTGCAAATTGAGTCCCTGTTTGTCATGCACGGTTGCGCAACCGGGCAAACCACCTCACAGGGGGCATTTTCGCACTGCATGCAAGGAACCGGTTGATGGGTTACTTGGGGATTATTGTGAGTGAGAGAAGTACGTGATAATACGCGAACAAATCAAACCACGAAAAGCTCACCTTCCATTTTAGTTTATGCGCGTGATTTGGAAAGGTTCTATCAGTTTTGGCCTAGTTTCTATTCCGATTTCCCTTTTCCCGCCACCCGGCGAGAGGAACTAAAATTCCGGCTGCTTCGAAAATCTGATTTAAGCCCCATTAATTACAAGCGCATTGCCGAGGCTGACGGCAAGGAAGTTCCCTGGGATCAAATTGTCGAAGGCTACGAATATGAGAAAGACAAATTTATCGTCCTCAAAGATGACGAATTGCGCCAAAAGTTTTGTTACCCGGGACGGGGGGCAAAACTTTTGCGCAATTCGTATTAACCACAGAAGGCTTCAAATTTCTGGACATCGTAAAGCGCAAGGAGTAAATGGTGAACCATTATGTCAGAAGGAATGCGGCTCAAAGACCAGCCGGCCAGCGAACGTCCACGGGAACGGCTCGTCGCCCTGGGCGCGGACGCCCTGAGCCACGCGGAGTTGATCGCCATCCTGTTGCGCACCGGATTGAAAGGGGCCAACGCCGTGGAGATTGGCCGCCAATTGTTTCAGAAATTCGGGACGCTGAACCTGCTGGCGCAGGCCTCCATCACCGACTTGCAAAAAGTCCGCGGCATCGGGCGCGACAAAGCCGTGACGCTGGTGGCCGCGTTCGCCCTCGCGCGAAAAATGGCAGGCGAACTTCAAAGCCAATCGCCGCTGCTGGACAATCCGGAAAATGTCGCGGCGTTGCTGCGGGCGGAGTGCCTCGCCAGAAAAGTGGAAACGTTGCAGGTGTTGCTGCTCAATACGCGGCGGCGGCTGATTCGCGTGGATGACGTCACCGACGGCACGCTCGACACTTTGCTGGTGCATCCGCGAGAAGTTTTCAAGAGCGCCATCGCCGCCAACGCGGCCGCCATTGTGCTGGCACACAATCATCCCAGCGGCGTTATACCGCATCCAGTTTTATGCCGCATGTGAATGGAATTGGCCTTTGAACCGGCCTTCTGCGGTTTAGAGCTTGCGGTATAAAACGGCGAGTGTTGACTCTCGGTCTCGGGGGTATTGGGATGGTTGGATGAAAATTCCATCCAATTCATCAGGCGGCTCTTTCGGGCCGCTTTCTTCATTCATCGCTCCTTACTTGGCTCAGGCCAGAGAACAAGGTTACGCTGTCGGATCACTCTACGAGCAGGTTCACATCCTCAAGGTATGTGACCGCTGGATGAAACGAACCGGGCGCGACGGGTGCGACTTGGACGAAGTTGCCATGCGCGATTGTCTGCGGCTGGTGTGCCGACGCGGTTACGGCAGGAATGCTGGTGCATCCACCTTGCGGCGGCTCTTGGGAATGCTCCGCAGGATTGGAGCAGCACCCCCGCCCAAATCAGAACGCCCGAACGCAATGGAGCAGTTGATCGGCGAGTATGAACGCTTCCTCGTGAAAGAACGCAATCTGTCGCCGAACTCGATTGCTCACTTGCGGCTGTTTGCACGCCGGTTCCTGACTGAAAAATTTGGTGATGGCCCGCTGAAACTTCCGACTCTTCGCGCACCCGACGTGACCACGTTTATTCAGCGGCACGCGCACGATCATGGGCCATTCAACGCTCGACATCTTGTGAGCGCAACGCGGTCGTTCCTGCGCTATCTGCATTACAAGGGTCTGGTTGAAACGGATCTCTCGTTAGCTGTTCCGAAGGTGGCTCGCTGGCGGCTCTCGACGTTGCCGAAGCATCTGCCCGCAGCACAAGTGCGGCAAGTGTTGCATCACTGTGATCGGAAGACAGCATTGGGCCGACGCGATTACGCCATCCTGCTGTTGCTCGCCCGGCTCGGTTTGCGAGCTGGTGAAGTAGTCAGGCTGAGACTGGAGGATGTTGATTGGGAGAACGCACGAATTACTGTGTGCGGCAAAGGCGGCAAATGGGCGCAGTTGCCGCTGCCGGCAGATGTTGCTAAAGCCATCGCCCGTTATCTGCGTCATGATCGGCCACGTTGTGCCTGCCGCCGTCTATTCATCCGCGATTACGCCCCCGTGGGCGGCTTTGGTCGTTCTACTTCCATTGCGAAAATCGTGCAATGCGCTCTGGCAAGAGCAGGAGTAGTGTCGGCCCGAAAGGGAGCGCATCTGCTCCGGCACAGTCTTGCGACAGAAATGCTGCGTAAGGGTGCCTCCCTCGATGAGATTGGGGAAGTGCTTCGCCACAGAAGCTCTGACACCACGGCGATCTACGCCAAGGTGGATCTCACCTCTCTGCGAGCGTTGGCTTTGCCGTGGCCAGGAGGTGCCCGATGAAATCGGTCAATTACGCCATCGCTGATTACCTGGCACTCCGGCGCAGCCTCGGGTTCAAACTTCGGGAATATGGAGAGTGCTTGCGCGAGTTCGCTGCGTTTTTGAAAAAGAACGGATCGGCGCACATCACCAACAAGCTGGCGGTGGAATATGCCACCCGACGCCAGGACGAAAAACCAGTGTCGTGGGCACGCCGACTCATCATCATCCGTGGTTTTGCCCGTTACCGCATGGGGGCTGATCCCAGAACCGAAATCCCTCCCATTGGCTTGCTGCGGTTCCGTTCCCGGCGGGCACGGCCATATGTTTACTCTCAGGATGAAATCCGCCTGCTCCTTGACGCGGCGTTGGAGATCGAGTCGCCACACAGGTTGCAGCCGCACACCTACCATTGTCTTTTTGGGCTGCTGGCAGTAAGCGGTCTGAGGCTGGGTGAAGCGGTCAATCTTGCGCCGCAGGATGTGGACTGGTCAGAGGGAGTTCTCACGATCCGTGGGGCGAAGTTCGGCAAGACGCGCCTTGTTCCACTGCATCCTTCGGCTCTCGCAGTGCTGCACGATTATGCCAAACTCCGGGACAAAATCTTCGCCGGGCGCACCCTGCCGGCCTTCTTGGTGACGAGTCATGGCACAAAGTTGGAGAAAACGAATCTCAGCCGCATCTTCCGCGAGCTGTCACGGCAGGTCGGCATCCGCAAACCGGGTGTGCGGAATGGTCCGCGGCTGCACGACTTCCGACATCGGTTCGCCATCCAGACGCTGCTTCGCTGGTATCGTCGTGGTGAATCAGTGGCCCAGCGTATGCCGGTGTTGTCCACGTATCTTGGACACGGGAACGTGAGCGGGACATATTGGTATCTGAGCAGCACGCCGGAGTTGATCGTGGCTGCCAGCAAGCTCATCGAAACCAGATGGAAAGGAGCCGTCCGATGAAACCAACCGGGGACTTCTCTCCACTGTGCCAGTCGTTCTTTTCAAAACGGCTGGTCTCGCAACGCAAGGCCAGCCCACACACGATCTCGGCTTACGCGCAAACGTTCCGGCTGCTCATGACGTATGCCCAGAAACGGTTGCGGACTCCTCCCTCCATACTCTCGCTGGCACAGCTCGACGCGGCTTTTATAGCGGAGTTTTTGGACAACTTGGAATCAGGTCGGTCCAATGGCGCTCGCAGTCGCAATGCCCGGCTCGCATCACTCCGATCCTTTTATCATTACGCCGCATTGGAAGCCCCGCAGCACGCGAGTGTAATCCAGCGAGTGCTCGCGATCCCGTATAAGCGGCTCAGCCGGCGACTGGTGAACTACCTCACTCGCTCTGAGGTTGAAGCTGTGCTTGCCAGTGTGGACAAATCCATCTGGATAGGGCGGCGTAATCACGCCCTGTTGCTGGTCGCCATGCAAACAGGTCTGCGACTCTCGGAGATTACCGGGTTGCAACAAAAGGATGTGGTGTTCGGCCCCGGTGCCCACGTCCGCTGCGAAGGCAAAGGACGCAAAGAACGATGCACCCCATTGGCCAAACCCACAGTGGTTGTGCTTAAAGCCTGGATCAATGAACAGGGTGACGACGAATCGCGCTTCCTCTTCCCGAGCAGCAGCGGCGGTCGCCTGAGCGCAGATGCAGTGCAACACGCGCTCGCTAAACAGGTGGCCGCAGCCCAACACACGTGTCCATCGCTTGCAAAAAAGCACGTGACCCCGCACGTGCTTCGGCATACCGCAGCCATGGAGTTGTTCCAAGCCGGCGTTGATCGAGCCCTAATCGCCATCTGGCTTGGTCACGAATCGCTCGACACAACGCAGATATATCTGGATGCGAATCTCCAGTTGAAGGAAGCCATCCTTGAGAAACTCAACCCGGTGCAGAGCAAACCAGGTCGCTACCGACCCGATGACCAACTGTTGAGCTACCTGAAAGGGCTCTGACGACCCGCCGTTTTATGCCGCGTCGGAAATCAGTTCACTCCCGGAAAAGCGGGTGAATCATGAGCCATGCGGCATAAAACTGGATGCGGTATAACCCCACTCGGATGGTTGTGCGCGATTATGATTGCAGCAGCACTTGCCATAATTGCCAAACGGAATACTTCACGGGGATGGCAGAGAATTGTATCCAT
>JBKQUF010000034.1:0-3826 GCA_052140285.1 Limisphaerales bacterium
AGCAGCAGCGGGGTGTCGCGGTCAATCGAAACAAAGCGGGTCGCCATGAGTTTCAGACACGAACGCCTTGCGGCAGTTCAATCTGTCTGACAAAAAATGCGTTTTCTAAGTCAGACAGGCTGCTAGCGACTCCGATTTCATCACTCCATCAGTGGCGGAAAAATCAAGCCGCCATGGTTCTTCGTTGGCCCAAATTGCAATTTGGAATCTGGGTTGCCTTGATGATCGCCTCCACCCTCTGCCTGTTTTGTGGCAAAATGCTTGTCATGATGCTTCTCCTGGTATGCGCTCAACTATTCCCCAAATATAAACTTCTAAAGAAGCGCATATGAGAAAGATCTTTCAATTTCAGAAGCGAATCCCGCAAGAGTCCCCATCAATACCTGGGATCTGGTCCTGACGATTTGGCCACAAAAATACTCCGCGGCGATTTCTTGGTTTGGAGACTTGATGCTGGCGGAGGGCTTGATTTTGCTCATTCACGGGGGCGGTTGTCGTTGTTTTTCGCGGTTTTCCCCCCGGCGCAGCGAACCTTTTTAAAGCGAATTAAAACGTGTTTTTTTTTCCGGCGGCTACAAATTTTTCATGACGCGGGCCATTTCCAGGGCGGTGTGGGCGGCTTCCGCGCCGCGATTGTGTTTCGCGCCCAGGCAACGGACTTTGGCGTGCTTCACTTTATCAAAAACGAAGACGGCGTGGATGACGGGAATTTTGTGGAGCACCTGGATTTGGGCCAGGGCGTGGGTGACGCCCCAGCCGATGTGCTGCGCGTGGCTGGTCTGGCCCTGGAAGATGACGCCCAAACATATGATGGCGGAATAACGCGAGCGCCCGGCGCGCTGCGCGAGTTTGGAGGCCGCCGCCGGGATTTCAAAGGCGCCCGGCACGCGCACGATGCGAAGGCGCGCACCCGCCTGCAACAATTCCTCCCGCGCCGCGCGCAGCATGGCATCCACATACAGGCCGTTGTAACGCGAGGCGACGATGGCAAAGGTGCCGCCGGAACGGAGGGCTTTGGTTTTGGCGACGGGTTTGAGCATAGTCTGACGAAACTAGAGTTTTTCGGGTTGTCGCATCAATTCGGAGACGCGCTGGAGGAGGCGGCCGGCGGCGCCGCCGTCGAGCACGCGATGGTCGAAGCTCAAGGTGAGGTTGGCCTCCATGACCGGCACGAACCGGTCTTTGACGGAATCCCAATGCGGCTTGTGCCGCGCCGCGCCCAGCCCAAGCACCAGGGTCTGCTCCGGCAAGGGAATCGGCGTGGCCCATTCCAATCCAAAGGTGCCGAAGTTGGTGACGGTGGCGATGGATGCGCCGGTGGCGTTCACGGGCAATTTCCGTTCGCGGGCCAGTTCCACCAACTCGTTGTAGGGCGCAATCAAGTCCTTCAACATTTTTTTATCGGCGTCCCGGATGACCGGCACGAGCACGCCGTCCTCCGCTTCCACGGCAAACCCGATATCAATGGTGGAAGGATGAACGATCTTGGTGCCGACCAGGCGTCCGGCGGGTTTGCGGTCTTCGGCGAGGGCGACGGCCAGCGCGCGCAAGGCGCAGAGCGCGGGGCCGGGCTTGGGGCGCGCGATTTTGCGATAGGCAAAGAGCGGATCGAGGCAGACGGGCATGCCGACGTTGGCGATGGGGCGCGTCCAACTGCGGCGCATGGCGTCGGCGACGGAGACGCGCATGGAGGAGGCGTCGCTGACCTTGTGCTGTTCGAGGTTGGTGATGAATTTCTCAAAATCCTCAATGGTGACGCGCCCGGCCGCGCCGCTGCCGGCCACGCCGGACAAATCGGCGGCGCTGAGGCCGAGATCGGTCATGCGCGCCCTGAGGCGCGGAGAAAGGTAACTGGCGCCGGCCGCGTTGGCGGGCACGGGCAACCCGCGCACGGTGGGCTGGACGCGGGTATGCGCGCCGTTGGCATCGGATTTGGAGGGGCGGTCGAGGTCGGAGGTTTTCGGGGGACCGGAAACATCCAATCCCAGGCGCACAGCCTCTTCCGCGGTGGCTTCGATGTAGCCGAGGACGGCGCCGACGGCGTAACTTTCATTCAGCACCACGGCGAACCGTTCGATTTTGCCGCCGCAGGGCGAGGTGACGGTCATGGTGGCCTTGTTGGTTTCCACCTCGATGAGGTTCTGGTCGGCAGCGACGATGTCGCCGGGCTTGACGAGGAGGGCGACGATGTTGGCTTCGGCGATGGATTCGCCGAGTTGCGGCATGATGATGGGGATTTGCGGCATAGCTTAAAACGAGGGTGGAGGATAGACGATGGAGGATGGCATTAGTTTTTTTCGCGCGCGCCGCAGAAATCATCCGCACGCACAATCATTTGGTTGAGCATCGCTCCAATACTTTGCCAGGCGGCGTCCACTTGTTGAATTCTTCGATTCTCCATCTTCGATTCTCATCGTTTTTTCATGTTACGACCGCAATAGATTTCGCGCGGCGGCGGCAACGCTCCGGGCGGTGGGCCGGTGGGCGGTCCAGAGGTTGGGATGATAAGGCACGGGAGTGTCCCTGGCGTTGAGGCGTTGCGGAGGAGCATCGAGCAATTCAAATCCTTCGCTGGTCACGCGCGCGATGATTTCGGCGGTGACACCGCCCCAGGGCCAGGCTTCCCCGACGCAGAGGAGCTTGCCGGTGCGGGCCACGCTGGCAACGATGGTATCGGTGTCGAGGGGTTTGACGGAACGCAAATCGACGACTTCAATTTCCCAGCCGTCGCCGGAGAGTTCCCGGGCGGCTTCGAGGGCTTCGTGGACCATGGCGCTGTAGGTGACGATGGTGAGGTCGCGGCCTTCGCGGGCGATATGGGCCTTGCCAATGGGCAACGCCTCACTCGGCAATTTTTCGGCTTTGAGATGGTAATAGAGGAATTTATGCTCGCAGAAAATGACGGGGTCGTCGAGGGCAACGGCTGCCAACAGCATGGAGTAGGCGTCTTCAACGGTCGCGGGGGTCAGGACAATCAGGCCGGGGTAGTGGGCGTAAATGGCTTCGATGCACTGGCTGTGGAATGGTCCGCTGCCGGAGGTGCCGCCGAAGGGAAGGCGGACGGTGATGGGACAGGGAATTTTGGTGCGCCAAAACAGGGTGGCGGCCTGGTTGACGATCTGGTTGAAGCCGACGGTGGAAAAATCGGCGAACTGCATTTCGATGATGGGCCGGAGGCCTTCGATGGCCGCGCCGACGGCCAGGCCGATCATGGCGTCTTCGGAGATGGGGGAATCGAGCACGCGCCCGGGAAATTCGTGGGCGAGATTTTTGGTGGCCTTGAAAGCGCCGCCAAAGGAGCCGACGTCCTGGCCGTAGATAAAGACGCGGGGATCATCGCGCAAGGCGTGGGCCTGCGCTTCGCGGATGGCTTCCAAGTAGGTCAGGCTCATTTAAAAATGCTTCTAACCGCGAAAAGGATTATCGCACCGACGACCACCATGATCACAAAGGTTATGATTTTCGCGGGAAGCGACCCGTTTTGAACAGCGTAAACAACTGCATTTGCGGCGATCATTGTCCCCTGCCCTCGCTGAGGTTTTCGGTTGAAAGCGCCTGCCATTCCTCGACAAAGGGATCGGGGGACGGCTCGTGTTGAGTTTGGGCGACGGCTTCTTCGATATCGTGAATCAATTCGTTTCGCAACATGGCGATGCGGGAGGGGGCCATCCATTTTTGCCGGAGGAGATAGTCCTCGGCGACTTTCAGGCAATCGCGGCCGAGCGGAGAATTTTTCAATTTGGGATCGATATAATCGGACGGGTCATGCTCGCCGTGGCCGCAAAGGCGCAGGAGATTGGCAACGACCATCTGGGGACCGGCGCCC
>JBKQUF010000035.1:0-8641 GCA_052140285.1 Limisphaerales bacterium
TACACCGGCGTTTCGGTTCTGGCGCGCATGACCAGCCAAACCACTCCGCCGGCGACGACCAGGGCCGCCACCAAAATAATCATCCACATCATCCATCCACCGCTATTTCGTGTAATACGATTTGCTGACATAAAATCTCGATTTCAAATTCACTTCAAGTTGAATGCAGCGGACATACTACCAAAGCATCCATTGGCAATCACGTTTTTTCATTTTGTTTCAGCATCGGCTGAAAATGATTCGGCTCGACGGAAATGTTTCGCGCCCTAAAATTTCGCGTGCTCGAAAAATGGACCGAACAACTTAAAGCCGCGCGTGAGCTGGGAGAAGCCGACGTACGCCACGCAGTTGAACAACTGGCCGACGAACGCGTTTCCGCCGGCGTCAAAGCCGATTTTCTGGCGGCCCTGGCGCAAAAAGGCGAAACGCCGGAGGAAATCGCCGCGTTCGCCTGCGCCTTGCGCGCCAAATCAATCCAGCCGCCCCTTGATGCCCAAACCCGGTCGCGAGAAATTCTCGACGTGGTCGGCACCGGCGGCGATCGTCTCGGCACTTTTAACATCTCCACCGCCGCCGCAATTATTTGCGCCGCCGCCGGGGTGACTGTCGCCAAGCATGGCAATCGCGCGGTCACTTCGCAAGCAGGAAGCGCGGACGTCCTTGAGACATTGGGAATTCCAACCCGTTCAACCCCCGCGGACGCGGCCCGGTTGCTGCGCGAGCGCCGGTTCGCGTTTTTCTTTGCGCCGGATTATCATCCGGCGTTCCGGCACATCTCCGCCGCGCGAAAACTTTGCGCCGAACGCGGCCAGCGGACCATTTTCAACCTGCTCGGTCCCCTGCTTAATCCCGCGCAACCGTCGGCGATGCTGGTGGGCGTGCCGCGCCCGGAATTTTGCAAACCGATGGCACAAGTGTTGCAATCACTGGGAGTCCGGCGGGCGATGGTGGTGTGTGGAAAGGCGCCCGGGGCGGGCTTCTTGGACGAACTTTCGCCGCTGGGTGAAAATACCATTGCCGAGTTTTACCAGGAGCGTGCGCTGGCGGTCTCCACCTCCACTCCGGAAGAATTTCATCTCCAACCCGCGACGCTGGCCGAGCTGCTGGGCGGCGACCAGAACGCCAATGCCAAAATCATCCGGGACATTTTTTCCGGGACGGAGCGGGGACCGAAACGGGAGGCGGTTTTGCTGAATGCCGCCGCGGCTTTATTTGTGGGCGGCAAGACCAGATCGTTGATGGAAGGATGGGAACTGGCCGTTCAGACCATGGAGAGCGGAAAAGCGAAGGCGAAGCTGGCCGAACTGGCCGGGTGATTATTCTTCCAGGTTTCCTTCTTCGCCCGGGTTTGGGATGATGCCGGGTTCGAGGGTGGAATAGTACAATCCGAGGTTATGCTGGGCGGTTTTGTCGCCCTGGCGGGCGGCGCGGATGAACCATTTGACTGCTTCCTGCTGGTTTTGTTCGACGCCGCGTCCGGTTTGGTAACAGAGGCCGAGATTGCATTGCGCGGGCGCCAGTTCCTGTTCGGCGGCGGCGCGATACCAGCGGATGGCTTCCTTGAAATCCTGCAGCACGACCTGGCCTTGTTCGTAAAAAACGCCGAGATTGAATTGTGCCGCGGGATAACCGCGCTCGGCGGATTCGCGATACCATTTCACAGCCTCCGCGTAATTTTGAGAGACGCCCTGTCCGGTTTCGTAAAGCATGCCGAGATTGAACTGGGCGGCGGGATCCCCCTGTTCGGCGGCCTCGCGGAGCCATTTGGCCGCCTCGCCAAATTCCTGGGGCACGCCCGCGCCGCTTATATAGCACACGCCCAAATAGCATTCGGCCACCGGATCGCCCTGATCGGCCGCGCGGCGGAACCATTTCACCGCTTCGTGGTAATCCTGGGAAACACCCTGCCCGTTTTGGTAGCAGACCCCAAGATAGCACTGGGCCTGCGCATCGCCCTCTTCGGCGGCGGCGCGCATCGCCTCAAACGTCTCCCATGTTCGGCGGTTGGCCATGCTAAACTAAATTGTCCCAAAGATAGATGTGCGGTTGGCAATTACAAGCAGGGATTTCACGTAATTTCACTTTCGCGGGGCGCGATTGCCTGCTAAAAAGCGGCATGTCTTCAACACTTGCTGTCGGATTTCTCGGCGCGGGAAAAATGGCCACGGCGCTGGCCAAAGGCTTTGTTCGCGCTCAAATCGTGGCACCAAAGGAAATCCTGGCGGGCGATCCCCACGAAACGGCGCGAAAAAGTTTTGCCGCGGAACTCGGCTCAAAGGTCACCGCGTCCAATTCCGAGGTCGCGCGGTTTGCGAACGTTTTGATCCTGGCGACCAAACCGGACCAGGTCGCGACGGCGCTGGCGGAAATCCGCGATGTTTTTTCATCGAAAAAATTGCTCATCTCGATCGCCGCCGGCATGACGATTGGAAAATTGGAGGGAGCGTTGCCGGACGGGGCGCGGGTGATCCGGGTGATGCCCAACACACCGGCGTTGGTCGGCGCGGGCGCGTCGGCATTTGCGCCCGGGAAAAATGCGACGGCGGGAGACGCCGAGCTGGCGAAGAAATTATTGTCGGCGGTCGGGGTGGCCTTTCAGGTAAAGGAAAGCCTGCTGGACGCGGTGACGGGTTTGAGTGGCAGCGGGCCGGCGTATGTCTTTCAGTTCATCGAGGCGTTGAGCGATGGCGGGGTGGCCGGCGGCTTGCCGCGGGAGGTGGCCACGTTGCTGGCGGCGCAAACGGTCGCCGGCGCGGCGCGCATGGTTTTGGAAACCGGGCAACATCCGGGCGCGCTCAAAGACCAGGTGACCAGCCCGGGGGGAACGACCATTGAAGGGTTGCATGAATTGGAAAAAGGCAAATTACGTGCGACAGTAATCAATGCGGTGCGCGCAGCAACGGAAAAATCACGGAAATTGGGACAGGGTTGATCATGGGGAGCTTCAACCTCCAATAATGGACGCGCATCGAGGCCATGAACCCCAAGTTTTCTCGGCACGTCCGCCGGTTTCTTCCTTCTCCCCTCAACGGGGAGAAGGATTGAGGATGAGGGGTGAGAATGATAGCCGGCTTCCATTATTGTCTCGTGAGGTTCATGGAGAGTGATGAATCATAAAATCCCGAACGAGAATCAATGGCGAATCATCTGGTTCGCGCTGACGGCGCTATCGGTGGCAGTCATCGCCGCCATCACGGTGGCGGTGGTTTGGGGAATCGGAAGAATTCTGGACCTGTTAAGCCCGGTGCTGTGGCCGCTGGCGATTGCCGCGGTGCTGGCCTATTTGTTGGACCCGCCCGTCAATTGGCTGGAACGGCATAAGATCCGTCGAATCTGGGCGATCATCATCGTTTTTGTCTCCATGGTTTGCATTGTGGCGGGGGTGTTCGCGAGCGTCATTCCCCAGTTGATCCAGGAAACCAACAACCTGGTTTCAAAAATTCCCGGCTTGACGCAGCGGGCGCAGCAAGAACTGGAAAGTTGGTCGGGCGGCGCAACGTCATCCACCAATTCAGCCGTGATGATCGAGGGGCCGGCCACGCCGGGGGAGCGCGGGATGATGGAGCCTGGAACGAATGGGGCGGCCGGCAATGGTTCGATCGCCACTCCGTTCGCGCCCGCGCAACAAATCCACCGGCAGATTCTTTCCTCGGCCAGGATTTGGCTGTCCGAGCTTCTGCCCAAGATTGGCAATTGGCTGCTGACCCTCCTCGGCAAAGCCACCTCCCTGCTCGACTTGGCCATCGCGCTGATCTTGATCCCGATTTACACCTTCTATTTTCTCCGCGAAAAACGGGAAATTAAGCGGCATTGGACGGACTACCTGCCGGTGCGCAATTCCCGGATAAAAGATGAAATCATCTTCATCCTGCTGGCGATCAACCAATACATGATTGCCTTTTTCCGCGGGCAGGTGATTGTGGCGCTGATCAGCGGCGTGCTCTACACCATCGGGTTGCTGGCGCTCGGATTGGATTATGCGTTCCTGGTGGGATTTCTCGCGGTGATTCTGGTGATGGTGCCGGTCATCGGCGCGACGGTGCTCTGCATCCTCACCTTGATCCTCACGGTGATGCAATTCGGCGACTGGCTTCATCCGGTGGTGGTGCTGGCGCTGTTTATCGGGGTGCAATCGCTGGAAAGTTTTCTGTATTCGCCGCGCATCATGGGAAACCGGGTGGGGCTGCACCCGCTCATGGTGATTATCGCATTGATGGTGGGCATCACGCTGTTGGGCGGAATCCTGGGAGGCCTGCTGGCGATACCTCTGGCGGCGGCCCTCCGCGTGCTGCTGTTCCGGTATGTGTGGAAGAAGAACGGCCCGGCGGGTTGAACTTCCAGCCGCGTTAATCTTCAGCGCCCGGAAGTGACAAATTTAATAAATGGTGTAAACTAGTTGTCGTTACGGGGAGATGACATCACCAGTTTACCGACGGCTCAACCCTTCAGGCTGGACGCAATATGTTTTGCGTTTGGCGGTGATGGTGCTTTCGCTGGCCTCGTTGCCCGCGGCGGCGGGAAATTTTTATGCCGGCATCTCTCCGGCCACCGTTCCCTGGCCGGGCGGCATTGTGCCGTATGAATTCACCAATACCCTCACGGCGGCCCAGACCAATACCTATTTGAACGCCCTGCGCGAATGGGAATTGGCCGCCAACGTCCAGTTCGTCCCGCATACCACGCAGGCCAACTGGATTCTTTTCACCTATAACACCAATGGTTTTGACCATTTTTCCGCCGGAGATAGTCCGCAGGTGGTTACGGTGGCCAGCCTGAGCCGCGCGCAGGTCTGCCACGAAATGGGCCATTCATTCGGTTTCAACCACGAAAACATCCGGTCGGATGCCGCCAATTATATCGCGGTATTGACGAACCATATCACCGATGAAACGACGAACCTGCAATGGTTCATCATTGATCCGACCACCGTCACCAACGGCCCCTACGATTTTGAATCGGTGATGCACCTGGGCTGGGATTTCGAATCGACCAATCCCGGCGTCCTGGCCACGCAACAGCCCAAGCCGCCTTATTTCCCGCGATACCAATTCCGCATGGGAAATTATTGCATCAGCCCCGGCGACCGCGCCGCGCTGGCGTATTTGTACGGACCGCCGGCAGCGCCCTTGACGAACGTGGTGACAACGACGGCCGATTTTGGTGCCGGGAGCCTCCGTGCGGCGATCTATTACGCGACGGACCATCCGGGCACGACGATTCAGTTTGATATTCCAACGGGCGACGCAGGTTACAGCAACGGCGTGTTCAACATCCACTTGACGGGCATGTTGCCGCCGCTGGTCGCGAATGGCACGGTGATTGACGGTTCCACCCAGCCGGGGTTTGCCGGCAATCCGCTGATCATGGTGGACGCTTCGCAAATTCTTCCCGAGACGCACACCTCCGACACCTTTCTGATTTATTCGGCGGACAACCAGATAAAAAATATCGCCTTTTCCGGATTCGACTGGAACGGGATGACGCTGATCTACGCGGATGCGACGAATAACACGATTTCCGGTTGTTGGTTTGGTTTGGACGCCACGGGCGCCAACGCCGCGTCGAATGCCTACCAGGGGATATTGATCACTGACGGGGCGAGCCGGAACATCATCGGCGGCACAAATGCCCTGGAGCGCAACGTCATTTCCGGCAATGCGCAATATGGCATACTGATTTCAGGCTCCAACACGACTGGGAATGTCATCCTCGGAAATTACATCGGCACTGACTCCAGCGGCTCGGCCTCGGCGCCAAACTTGGTTGGCGGCATCGGAATCTTTACGAACAGTTCCGGCGAAACGATCGGCGGCACGAATGCCGCCGCGCGGAACGTCATCTCGGGGAATGGCGGCGCGGGGATTTTGTTGTCCGGGGCCGGAGTGAGCAACATTCTTGTGGCGGGCAATTACCTCGGCTTGCAGGCAACGGGCGCGGCCGGCGTGCCGAACGTTGCCGCCGAATACAATTCGACCGGGGTTCAGGTCACCGCCGGCGCGAACGGCAATGCCATTCTCAACAACGTCATCTCCAGCAACAACATTGGCGTCTTCCTCAGCGATGCCGGGACAGCGAACAACGTCGTCCAGGGAAATCTCATTGGTACGGATAGCACCGGTGAAACGGCGGTGGGGAACATTTATGAAGGGATTGCCCTGCAAGGCGGCGCAACCTCGAATTTGATCGGCGGGACGGTGAACGGGGCGGCCAACGTGATTTCCGCCAACTATTATGGCCTGGTCGTCGATGGCGCGGGAACCAGCGGCAACACCATTCAGGGTAATCTCATCGGCACGGACCTCAGCGGCGCCACCGCGTTGCCGGGTGTTTATGAAGGGCTGGTGCTCGAGGCCGGCGCCAGTACCAATCTAATCGGTGGACCCATCGCGGGCGCCGCGAATGTGATTTCCGGGAATTATTATGGGCTGGTGATCAGCGATTTGGGGACGAGCGGAAATGTTGTCGAGGGCAACCTCATCGGCACGGACGTCAGCGGCCGGTTCGAGGTGCCGGGCGTGTACGAGGGGTTGGCGATGGGCGGCGGGGCCGCCGGAAACATCATCGGCGGTGCCATCCCCGGCGCGCGCAATGTGATTTCGGGGAATTATTTCAATGTGGTCGTCCGCGATCCGGGAACCAGCGGCAATTTCTTTGAAGGCAATTTTATCGGCCCGGACCTCACCGGAACGGTCGCGCTCACGAATCAGTATGAGGGTTTTGCGCTCGGCAACGGCGCGTCCTCGAACGTCATTGGCGGGACGGTTCCCGGCGCGGGCAACGTGATTTCCGGAAATTATATCGGCGTCTTTGCCGGCGATCCCGGAACCAGCGGCAATGTATTCGAAGGCAATTTTATCGGCACGGACAGCACGGGCGCCAACGCCCTGGGCAACGATTACAATAACCTGGAGTTTGCCGGCGGCGCGGGCGGAAATGAAGTCGGCGGCGTCGCTCCGGGCGCCGGCAACACGATTGCGTTTGCGGGATTCGGTTCCGGCGTGGCGGTATATGACGCGGCGACGACCAACGATGCCATTCGCGGCAATTCCATTTTCAGCAACGGCGGCGGGGGAATTTATTTGAACGGATACACCAGCCATTCCGGCTTTCTCGCCGGGCCGAATGACCTGCAAAACGATCCGATCATCACCAACGCCTATGGCTACGCCAACACCACCGTGATGGCGGGGACGCTCAACAGCCTGCCCGGCGGGATTTATTCCATTGATTTCTACCGCACACCGGCGAACGACGACGAGGGACAGTTCTACCTGGGAACGGCCGCGGTGACAACGGACGGTTCCGGCAACGCGCTTTTTTCCTGCACCAACACCGCCGGGAATTATTCAGGACAATACCTCACCGCGACCGCGACGTCGGCCGGGGGCGACACCAGCGAATTCAGCCCCGACGTGCAGATCACGAATGCGCCCGCGCCCTCCGCGCAGTTCACGGGAAACTCTTCCTGGAACAGCAACGGATTCAGCCTGTCGCTCAATTTGCAGACGAATTTTAATTATCGAATTGAAGAGGCGACCAATCTGGCGGCGCCAGTCAACTGGAGCGTTTTGACCAGCGTGACCGCCACGAATTCGCTGTTCATCTTCACCGACACCACGGCGACCAATTCCGGGGCGCGGTTCTACCGCGTGATTTCGCCATAACGCCCCACTTGGCGGCGTCCGCATAGTCGGGCTAGCCGGTTCTCACGCAAAGGACCAAGTTTTAAAAAATTCTTTGCGCCCTTTGCGGTCTTGGCGTGAGGCGGTTTTTTTCATTTTGTGTTAAAAATCCGTGTTCATCCGTATTTATCCATGCGATTTACCTAAAACTGCTGCCCACAACTGTTCGGGGAGCGTACCCGCCCCCGGGTGCAGTTTTCCGCGCCCTCGCGGAAAACCCGCTCGCAACGGAACCTCTCCAGCATCTGTGTCCACCCCGCTCGCACCACGACCTTGCCTCCGAAACATTTTTATCCGTGTTCATCCGTGTGAATCCGTGGTTAAACGGCCGTTTTTGCGCCCTTGGCGGTCTTGGCGTGAGGCAGCTTTTTCGGGAATTTGAATCTTCCGCCGGTTTTGAAATTGACAGCCCGCGCGGATGGTGGGAATTTTCCCACATGGAAACAACTCTCGTCAAAGCCGACGACAAGGGGCGCGTCTCCATTCGCGGCACGCGCAAGGGCGCGAAGTATCTCGTCACCGCGGAGAACGGCGGCTGGTGGGTCATGCCCGCGCCGAAAATCATCGTGCCGAAAAAGCGGGAATCGCCCGCCGGGGCTTGGGAATTGCGCGCCGCCACACTGGAAAGTTTTTATGACCAATCCAAGGCCTGGTGAAGTGTATTGGGTGGACCTCGGCCTGAAGGGCAAACTGCGCCCGCTCCTGGTGGTCTCCCGCGAGGACCCCGACGCGGAGCGCGCCCTCTGCGTCTGTGTGCCGTTGACGACGCAGATTCGCGGCGGGGACTACGAGTTGCGGTTGCCGCGCGTGCGCTGGCTGCCCGGCACGGATGAAGGCGTGGCGAACGTGCAAGGCCTGACTTCGGTTGAAAACCACCGGCTGGAACGCCGCGCCGGACAGTTCGAGGCGCGAGTGACGCGGGCCGTTCGCGGGAAAATCGCGTGGCTGCTGGAATTGAA
>JBKQUF010000036.1:0-5146 GCA_052140285.1 Limisphaerales bacterium
GATCTGTCCGCGCGCGCAGTCCACGGTGAGCGGCTGCGCGTTTTTCAGTTGCGACGAGCCGGTGGTGGAATAGCGCGTGTGGCCGATGGCGGTTTTGCCGACGAGTCCGTGCAGTATTTCGCCGTTAAAAATCTGCGGGACGAGGCCCATGCCGTGGTGCTTGTAAAATTTCCCGTCGTGGCAGGTGACGATGCCCGCGCTTTCCTGCCCGCGATGCTGGAGCGCGTAAAGGCCGTAGTAAGTCAGTTCGGCGGCGTTCGGATGGCCGAAAATGCCGAAGACTCCGCAGTAATGTTTGGGGTAGTTTTGCATCGAACTGGCTATGCGCCTACGCTTTATTCTCGCAGAAAAGAATCACCGGCGCAACATGAACCGATTATTCCGCCGGATTTTTTTGTACGAGCGGCTGCAGCCGCTTCACCAACTCCTCCGGCGCGCGCTTGGGCTTCTCATCCCGCCCCGTGCAGACGTGAAACGTCTCCGCCTCCAAAATCAGTTTTCCGTTCTGGTTCAGGATGCGATGCCCAAAATTGACCCGCACCTTTTCCGCCAGCGTCGGCCACACCTCAATGGCCAGCCAGTCGTCGTAGCGCGCCGGGAATTTGTACCGCACCTTTGCCTCCACCACCGGAAAAATGCAGTCCCGCTCCTGCAACTCCCGGACCGTCGTCCCCAGCGAGCGCAAAAACTCGCCCCGCGCGGCCTCCAGCAAATCGAAGTAGCGCGAGTGATAGACATGGTTGCCGACGGTGCATTCGGCGTAGGATACACGGTGCGTATGGCGAAACATCCGGCGCATTCTGCGGCGGCGGGTCGCCGGTGAAAAGATGAAAGTTTGCTTTGCATTATTTGTCATTTTCACCGCAAAAATGAGAGCAAGATTTCGTTTGCACGAATCGATTTTGCAGTTATGTTGCATCATGATTGCAACGCATACCCGCTTGCAGTTTAGTTATTTTAGAGTAACATAGGTTCAATCATGGCCGTAACCAAAGTCAGTTCGACGGTTCATTTCGTCTCTCGCCGCTCCGCTGTGAGTGGCCGCTCCGGTTCAGATAGCGGGCATTGGGTCCCCAACACGGACGTTTATGTCGCCGGCGCCAGCCTGGTCGTGAAAATCGAATTGCCCGGCATGAAAAGTGACAACCTCGAGATCACCGTCGAGGGGAACCGGTTGCGGGTGGCCGGCAATCGCCCCGATTGCTGCCGGCCGCCGAATTGCAGTTTTCTCGTCATGGAAATCTCTTACGGCCCGTTTGAAAGTGTATTGGAATTGCCTCCGGGTTACGATTTGAGCCAGGCCAAGGCGGTTTATGTCAATGGTTTCCTCCGGATTGAAGTCCCGCAAACCCTTCGGTCCCATGAGAAAGCCACCAAGGTGCCGATTGCTGACGGAAATTAAGCCGCGCTGAATCTTTTTGCGCGCGGCGACATCATAGTAATGACGTTTTGAAATTGTGCCTACGCGCCAGTTGCGCCCAGGCCGCATTTTCAAATAGTATCCCGTGGTGAACGAAATGAGCTCGCCGGAAACGGAATTTATCAGCATTCTGGGCGCCGCCGACAAAGCGGAATCGCCGTCGCGCATCTCTGCCCATTCCCTCCCCGAGACCCTGCCCATCCTCGGCCTTTCCGACATCGTGATCTTTCCCGGCGCCGTCGTGCCCCTCCTGGTGGAAACCGGTCCCAGCCTCAAGCTGATCGATGACATCGTCACCGGCGACCGCTTGTTCGGCGCCGTTCTTCAGCGCAAACCCGACGTGGTCGAGCCGGCTCCTGCGGACTTGTACGATGTCGGTTGTGTCACCCGCCTCGCCAAAATGGTGAAGTTTCCCGATGGCACTGCGCGCGTGCTTGTGGAAGGCCTTTGGCGCATCAAGGTGAAGAATTTCCTGCCGCCCAGCCCTTATCTGCGCGCGTCCTTTGAATTGCTCCGCGACGAAACGGAAGATTCCATCGAATTGCAGGCCATGCTCCGCAACGCCCATAAGCAATTCGAGGAAATCGCCAAAATGTCCGCCGCCTTGCCCGAGCAGGTCAAGATCGCCGCGCTCAACACCGAGCACCCCGGCCATTTCGCCGACCTCATCGCCGCCAACCTCAACCTCACGCTGGACGATCGCCAGAGGCTTCTGGAAACCATCTCCGTCCGGGTGCGCTTTCAAAATCTCCTGCCGATGCTAAATCGCGAACAGGAAGTCCTTTCCTTGAGTTCCAAGATCCAAAATGACGTCGCCTCGTCCATTGCCAAAAGCCAGCGCGACTTCTTTCTGCGTGAGCAAATGCGCGCCATCCAGCGTGAACTCGGCGAAGGCGACGCCGGCTCCAGCGAAATCAAAACCCTCCGCGATAAAATCGATCTCACCATCATGCCCGACGAGGCGCGCAAGGCCGCGTTGCAGGAAATCGAACGCCTCCAGCAAACGCCCCCCGCCGCCGCCGAATACGCCGTCGGCCGGAATTACCTCGATTGGATCCTGGCCATGCCGTGGGAACGCGTTACTGAGGACAAGCTGGACCTTAAGGAAGCTGAGAAAATTCTGAACGAACAGCATTTTGGCCTCACCAAGGTCAAGGACCGGTTGCTCGAATTTCTGGCCGTCATCAAACGCCGCCGTCAGATCAAAGGCCCCATTCTTTGCCTTGTCGGCCCCCCCGGCGTCGGCAAAACTTCCCTCGGCAAAAGTGTCGCCGATGCCCTCGGCCGCAAATTCGCCCGCATTTCCCTGGGCGGCATGAGGGACGAAGCGGAAATCCGCGGCCATCGCCGCACCTATGTCGGCGCCATGCCCGGACGCATCATCCAGACCCTTCGCCGCGTCGAAAGCCGCAACCCCGTCATCCTGCTCGATGAACTGGACAAGGTCGGCGCGGATTTTCGCGGCGATCCCGCGGCGGCGTTGCTCGAAGTCCTGGACCCCGCCCAGAACAATACTTTCACGGACCATTATCTGGATTTGCCCTTCGACCTCTCCCGCGTCCTGTTTATCGCCACCGCGAACTGGCTTGATCCCATCCATCCGGCCCTGCGCGACCGCCTCGAAGTCATCGAACTGCCAAGCTATACCGAAACGGAAAAGCTGGAGATTGCCAAACGCTATCTCATCCCGCGCCAACTCGACGAACACGGCCTGACCAAACGCGACCTGAAACTGAGCGATGCCACCGTGCGAAAACTGATTCGCGAATACACCCGCGAAGCCGGCGTCCGCCAGCTTGAACGCGAAATTGCCGCGCTTTCCCGCAAAGCCGCGCGCAAAATTGTTTCCCGCAACGGCGCCGCCGTCCCCATCAAATTGGAAGTTACCGAATTGGAAAAAATGCTCGGCCACGCGCCGTTCATCGAGGAAACCGCCGAGAAAATCACCGAATTTGGAATTGCCACCGGCCTGGCTTGGACTCCGGTCGGCGGCGACATCCTCTTTATTGAAGCCACCCGCATGAAAGGCCGCGGCAACCTCATCCTCACCGGCTCACTCGGCGAAGTGATGAAGGAAAGCGCCCAAACCGCCGTGAGTTACCTCCGTTCGCAGGCCAAACGGCTCGATATCGATTTCAGCGATTACGGAAAATTCGACATCCACATCCATGTTCCCGCCGGCGCTACCCCCAAGGATGGCCCGAGCGCGGGAGTCGCCATTGTGGCCGCGCTCGGCTCGCTCCTCGCCAAACGCCGGGTGCGTTCGGACATCGCCATGACCGGCGAAATCAGCCTGCGCGGCCGCGTCTTGCGCGTCGGTGGGGTCAAGGAAAAAATCCTTGCGGCACAGCGATTCGGTCTCAAGCAAGTTATCCTGCCCGAAGGCAACAAATCGGATTGGCTCGATGTGCCCGCCGAAACCCGCGGCAAACTCAAGGCCCATTTCGTTCGCCAAATCGCGGAAATTTTCCCCCTCGCGCTCACTGCCAAATGAAATTCCGTTCCCATGGCGGGGTGGGGCTTGGTCGGGCGTTTCCGCACGCTGCCTCGCTAGCCCGGATATTTCACACCCGCAAGGCCGGAGCGCCGGTTTGCAACCGGCTTTTGGCATCCGAAAGTCCCAAGCCGACAACCTGTCGGCGCTCCAGTCTGTCGTCGTTTCAAGCGCAATATGATATATCCGGCCTAACGGGATAAATTCTTTTCAACGCCGCGAGATCGTCCCCAGCTTCACTCATAATAACCGCCAGAGGGTCGGAAGAATTTTTGTCCCACCCGTCTCATTTATTACTTTATATTTTTGGCCGGCGGTGTATCCTTGTGTTACAGCACAGGTTACGGCGACAGAAGTTGCGACCTTTTAAGCAACCGGCATATTGGTGGCATTCGGGCGGTCGCACGCTTTCTGTTTGGATAAACATGATACGGGCGCCGCGTTCCTGGCTATTGGGAAGGAAATTGAAAATGAAAACTCGACTGTTGGTGGTGTTTATGTCGCTGGAGAACGAGGCGGACCGGGAACAATTCCTGGATGAACTGTTGCTGGCGCTCGACTCGATTTTGAGCGACGGTCGGAGCGGCTGCGGCGCAACTTCAACTCGTTCGCATACTCCCTGGCAATCCGAACCGCCGCATTCCCCGCCTGTTCCACGCTTCTGCCTGAACTAGACCCCGATTCCAATTTTTGCAGGACCGCCTTCAGTGACTGCGCGCGTTCGAGCAGGGCCTCGGCCTCCGCCAACGCGTCCGCCACCCACCCCGCCTCCGCGAGCTGCCGCGCCGGATGCGCCGGACGGGGCGGCGTCCGCGACGGTTGATCGAAGAAAGCATCCAGCGGCACCCCGAAGACGCCGGCCAGCGCCGCCAATTCATCCGCGCCGGGCACGCGTTTGCCGCGCGTCCAATGCGAGAGCGAGGCGGGGGAGAAACCGGCGGCGCGGGCGATGTCCCGGCTCAAACGGGGGTCGGCCTCCACGAGGGCCTTGAGTTGGGCGGGAGAGAATTTCACATGTGTAAATTTAATACTTTACGCATTTACATTTGTAATATACAAATGCAATCGTGCAGCGCAAGCTTAAAACGATGACGGAACCGCGCGCGGGCGCATCCGCGCACTGCCCCGTAGCGCAGGTTTCCAAACCTGCTGTATCGCCGATTTCCAAATCGGCAGAACGTCTGAATAGCGGGCACGTTGAATGGTCGGACGGCAAGCGGGTTGGGAAACCC
>JBKQUF010000037.1:0-12367 GCA_052140285.1 Limisphaerales bacterium
TGAACCCCAAATTTTCCCAAGTCCGACGATGGTGGCTTCCCTCTCCCCTCAACGGGGTGAGGGATTGAGGGTGAGGGGTGAGAAGGATCTCCGCCCGCCCTTCTTGTCCCTTGAAGTTCAGGGAAAGAGGTGAGGGTCCGTCGGGTTCATGGTGAGGTGTGGGTCTGATGCTTGAACAAAACGCCTAGTTGCATTGTCGAAGCTTTGAGCTAGTTTTTCATGGGGCATTTGCTTCACGCCCCGGAAAGGTAAGAATTATGGCAAAGAAAATGACATCGAAAAACCCTGGCAACGGGAAAAATCATCTCCAAACCTTCTCCTTGCGCTCTCCCGGCGCGACGACCGTTCAGTTGGTTGGTGATTTCACCCAATGGCAGGAACATCCCATCACACTGCATAAAGACGGCGAGGACATCTGGAAGGCCAGCGTGGAGTTGTCTCCCGGCGCTCATCATTACCGTTTTATCGTCGATGGCAAATGGTGCGACGATCCCGAATGCGTCCGGCGCGAGCCAAACCCATTTGGCGGGGAAAACATGATGCGCCTCGTCGCGTGACCGGTTGCGTCCTCGACTCCGCCCCGGCGGACGGGTAATTTGCCGCGGTGAATTATTTGTTCCTCGGGTTTGTCGCCGCGATACTGGGCGTCGTCCCAGTATCGGCCGCCACCAATGCGGTCGCCCCGGGCGCCGACGCCGGGATCACCTCCACGAACAGTCCCGCCGAAACGGAGTTGGAGGCGATCATGACGGAAGACGACGCGGCGATGGATGAAGTGGACGGCTGGATTCGGACCAATTCCGCCCAGGCGACCAACGGCGGCGGCCTCTCGAAGGACGAATTGAACCAGCGGATCAAGGCGCGTCTGGACGGTGTGCGCCAGCAGTACGGACAATTCCTGCAACAATACCCCAACGACGCCGATGGCCATCTGGCGTACGGCAGTTTTTTGGACAACATCGGCAATGAGGGACTGGCCGCTGCGGAATTTCAGACCGCGAGCCAACTGGACCCAAAAAATCCCGCCGCCTGGAATGATTTGGCCAATTACTACGGCGAAAACGGGCCGCTCACCAATGCCTTCATCGATTACCAGAAGGCGATTGACCTGAATCCATCCGAAGCCGTGTACTACCAAAATCTTGCCACGGTGGTCTATGTGTATCGCCGGGACGCCATGGCGTTTTACAACCTCACCGAAACGCAGGTTTTTGACAAGGCGCTGAGCCTGTACCGCCAAGCCGTCAAATTGGACCCGGGGAATTTCGAGCTGGGCACCGATTATGCGGAGACCTATTACGGCATCAAACCGTTGCGGATTGACGAGGCGCTTGAGGCCTGGACCAACGTTTTAAAAAGCGCGCAAACGGACGTCGAAAGCGAAGGCGTCTATATCCATCTCGCCCGCCTCAAGTATCTCGGCGGACGCTACGAGGAAGCGCGGGGGCAATTGGACGCCGTGACTAATTCAATGTACGCCGAACTCAAGAACCGGCTCGAACGCAATATCACGCTGAAAGAACATCCGCCCACCAACGCCGCCCCCAATGCGGTCACGGGCACGAATAATCCCGCGATTTTGTCCGCAGCCACCAACCAATCCACCACCGCCTCAAATATTTTGATTAGGGCCATGCCCAATCCGCCCCCATTTTCAACCAAAGCCGCCGGTGTTCTGCCCAACGTCCCGCCGAATCCGCCGCCGCCAACCCGGCTTCAAACTACCAATCGACCCTTTAACCCGACAAATTTGCTGAACAGTTTTGAGATGACGCCGCCGGCCCCGCGATCGCCTGCTTCACCGCCGTAAAATTCAACTTTTTGTCCCCGTGCCTTTGTGGTGAAATATCAAACACATGAGTTTTTACGACCAATTGAAATTTGACGCGAACGGCTTGATTCCCGCGATCATCCAGGAACAAAAGACCGGACGCGTCCTGATGTTTGCCTGGATGAATCGCGCCTCCCTGGAAAAAACGGTCGCCACCGGCAAGACCCATTTCTGGAGCCGCTCGCGGCAGAAGTTCTGGATGAAGGGCGAGGAAAGCGGCCACACCCAAACGGTCAGGAACATTGCCTTTGATTGCGACGGCGACGTGTTGCTCATCCAGGTCGAGCAGGTCGGCGCGGCGTGCCATGAGGGCTATCAATCGTGCTTTTTCCGCTCGGTGGATGGCGAGAATTTCAAGGTGACCGAAGCGCAATTGCAAAAGCCGGAAGAGATTTATAAGAAGAAGAAGTGAAACATCCGCTTGAGCGAGTCCCTTTTCTGGCGCATTCTTTTTTCATGTTGACGGATGAGCAAACCAGTCCTGCACAGTTCGCGGCATTGCGCGCCATGAGCGGCGCGCGGCGGTTGCGGTTGGCCGAGCAGCTTTATTGGTCGGCGCGCAAGATGAAGGCGGCGGGGTTGCGCAGCCAGCATCCCGATTGGCCGGAAGATCGATTGAATGACGAGGTGCGCAGGATTTTCAGCCATGCCCGAACCTGAATTGTTTCTGCTGTTTGTGTTTGACGTCCCGCAGGGACAATTGAGAATAGCCCGCAGTTTCAACTGCGGGTAAAAACGGCAAACGGAACAAGCTCCACAGGAGCGGCTGAACGGTTATGTCCTACACCTGTTCTTATTTTCATTGCGTTTTTAGTGCCAAAGACCGGCGTCCGCTCATCAAACCGGAGCTCCGCGACCGTCTTTGGCCGTTCCTTGGCGGCATTGCGCGACAAAACAAAATGAAGGCTTTTGAAATTGGCGGCGTGGAAGACCATGTCCATTTGTTGCTTTCGCTTCCGTCAACTCTTTCGATTTCGAAGGCGATGCGACTTATCAAGGGCGGTTCATCCAAGTGGGTTCATGAGACGTTTCCTGAACAAAGGCGGTTTGCCTGGCAGGAAGAATACGGAGCGTTCAGCGTGAGCGTGTCGCAATTAGACAAAACCGTTGCTGACATTCGCGGTCAACCGGAACATCATCGCAAGATGACCTTTCAGGAAGAATTTTTAACGCTATTGAAGAAACACCGCGTTGAATACGACGAACGGTATTTGTGGAAATAGACGCCAGCCGTCCCGTCGGGACGGGTTGTTTTTTTATCCCGGGTACCCGCAGTTAAAACTGCGGGCTATTCCCGGATGCGCCTTCGGCGCAGCGCGTTTGTAAAACCTGGCCGCAGTTCGTACAATGTCGAGAGGGCCTCTCAAATTGTTTTGTTTCTTCCCCCAAAATCCGCCATTCTGATTGGACATGTATTCGCCGTCGCTTGAAGAATTTCAGACGCTCGCCGCGCAGGGAAACCTGATTCCCGTGACGCGGCGCATCCTCGCGGATTTTGAGACGCCGCTTTCAGCCTATGTCAAAATCCGCGGGCAGGGCGAATCGTTCCTGTTCGAGTCCGTCGAAGGCGGCGAACACATCGGACGTTATTCGTTTGTCGGTTGCAATCCCCGCGCCGTCATCAAACAAACCGGCCCCCGGGTGGATGTCCTGGAGAACGGCAAAGTCACCAAAAGTTTCACCGTCGGCAAGGACGTCAAGGACGGCCTCGAAATCGTCGAGTGCGTTATGAAAAAATACCGCGCCGTGGCGTTGCCCAACCTTCCGCGGTTCACCGGCGGCGCCGTTGGGTTCATCGGCTACGAATTCATCCACGATGTCGAGCCGGTCGTCCCCCGTCCGCCGGTGGACGAATTGCAAACGCCCGTCATTTACTTTTTGATTGCCGATGAACTCCTGATTTTCGACCGGGTCGCCCAGACCATCACCATCCTCGTCAATGCCGTGCTGGACGAGGCCGGCACCCCCGCCGACGCCTACGAAAATGCCGCCAGCGAAATTGACCGCCTCGTTTCCCTGCTCGAACAACCGAGCCACCACGCCGCCGTCGCGGTCCCGGGCGACCTCCCGCCCGTCGAATTCAAATCCAATCAGACGCGGGAAAAATTCTTCGCCAATGTCGAAACCGCCAAAAAATATATTCACGGCGGCGACATCATCCAGGTGGTCGGCTCGCAGCGCTTCTCCGCGCCGGTCAAGGCCTCGCCGCTGGATATTTACCGCGCCGTGCGTTCCATCAATCCTTCGCCGTATATGTTTCTGCTGGAACTGGACGGTTTTTCGCTGGTGGGCGCGTCGCCGGAAATCCATGTTCGCTGCGAAGAAGGCCGGGTGGAGATCCGCCCGATTGCCGGTTCCCGCCGTCGGGGGAAGAACGAGGAGGAAGACCGGGCGCTGGAAAAGGAATTGCTCGCCGACCCCAAGGAGCGCGCCGAACACGTCATGCTCGTGGACCTCGCCCGCAACGACATCGGCCGCGTGTGCGATTTCGGCAGCGTGGCCGTGAAGGAACTGATGATCATCGAGCGTTACAGCCACGTCATGCACATCGTCACGCAGGTGGAGGGCAAGCTCTCCGCCAACAAGACGCCTTACGATTTGATGCGCGCCACGTTCCCGGCGGGAACCGTCAGCGGCGCGCCCAAAATCCGCGCGATGCAGATTATTTCGGAACTCGAACAAACCGCGCGCGGACCCTATGCCGGCTGCGTCGGTTATTTCTCCTTCAACGGCAACCTGGACACCTGCATTACGCTGCGCACCGCGCTGGTCAAGGATGGCCAGGCGTACGTGCAGGCCGGCGGCGGCTGGGTGAACGATTCCACCCCCGAAGGCGAATTCCAGGAAACAATTATTAAATCCATGGCCATGCGCAAAGCTGTGGCCATGGCGGAGAGTTTTTCCAACCAGACCTACCGTTTGTAGTGGCAGAGATAGGCCACGTCGGCGGCGGCTTCCACTTCAAATTTCACATGCGGAGGCGCCACAAAGAATTGTCCGGGGCCGTAATTTTTCCAGTCGCCACCGGGCAATTTGGCCTTCAAAGTGCCGGCCACGACGCGCATGTGTTCTTCGCAATCCGTTCCGAAGCTGTACTGGCCCGGTTCGATGACGCCCACCGTAGCCGGCCCTTGCGGCGTGTTGACGACCAGGCTTTGAACTTTTCCCTCAAAATAGGAATTATGTTTCATGCCGTCTTAATGCCAGATTTTCGCGGCTGATACCAATATAAACGGACCGAACAGCCGTGAATGGCTGTTTTAACGAGGATATTATTTAGCCGGTTGGAAAAATTCGACAAATTATCTGTGAGATTCGCAATCGTCCAGGGATAATCCTTGCGGTGAAATCAGATTTTGCCGGATAGTGTTTGAAAATAGCCCAGCCATTCATGGCTGGGAACGCGAATTCAGAATGATTAAAGTCCCGTCAGGGACGAGAGAAAATGTTGGATTAAATTCCAAACTTCTTCCGTCCCTGACGGGACTTTGTCGTGGCGAGACGTTTGCCCCAGCCATGAATGGCTGGGCTATTTTTCGACGAACACTACTGCGCCTCTTGAAAATCCGATGGGGAGAATTTCTGGTTAACCACGATGTTTTCGTGGGTTTCGGTTGAGGTGATGCCGGTTGTAGTGAGTTGTGGCGCGCCGGGATTATTTTTTGCAGCCTGGGCAAGCGCGGCTTTGACGAATGCAGCGCTGGTTACATTCCGAATTTGATGGATCAAAAAATCTTTTTTGCCGATCCAAAGAGTTTTTATTGTTCCCTTCAATTCACTCGTGAAGACGTAACAATCCACATCGCCCACCTTCTCATCGGCTTGCTGCTTTTCATTGCTCACCGGCCCTTTCAATTGACTGCCCCAATTCATATTAAAAAAGGTTCCCGGGATGCTTGCTGCCGCATCGCCGGAAATGCCGGTGGCGCCACCGAGTGCTGATTCCCTGCTTTTTTCTTTTTCCGCAGGACGATCTCCCATGACCATAAAATCGCCTTCGCCAGCAGACCAAACAACACCTTTATTGCTATAACTGAAGGTCACCGGTTGCTGCCATTCAATCCGATATAAATCCGGCCGGGCCAGCTTGATGGTGAAAGTGGTGGCAAGAGTCATCCCGTTTACGGAAGAGATGGTTTGTCCTTTGTCACTGTAACTTGAAAGCCCGGCATAAACGTTCTGTGATTTTTCAATTATTTGCTGTGGCGTTAAATGTGGGTCGGAACTGATTTGAGAGATGGCGACGGTGGCATTGCCTCCGGCGGCCAGAATGGCGACGGTGGCCGCGCCGCCGGCGACCAGGATGGCGATGGCCATTCCCGTTGCCAGTTTAAGTTTTGCGTAGTTCATAAGGTTAATGGTTCCTTTTACGAGGGTGAGGGTGGAGGCCGTGACAGCCGACCCCTTGGCAACTGTCGCGGAAATGGTCGCCGCCAGCATTTCGGGCGCGAGCTGCATGGAATGGCCGGCCATGGTTTCCGAGAGGGTCGCGGTAGCGGACAAAATACCGTGTTTGGCAAAAAGCTTTCGCAATTTTTCCAAGGCGCGGTTGACCCGCATCTTGGCCGCGTCCTCGCTGGCGCCCATTACCGCGCCGATTTCCGCAAAGCTGCGATTTTCAAAGTACCGCAACACCAGCGCGTCATGGTCCTTTTGGTTGAGCCGGCCCATGGCGGCGTCGAGCAGCGGGGCGATTTCATTCCAGGATTCATCCGTTGAGGGTTCGTCATGAATGTTTTGCATAAACGCCTCCTGTTCGCGCTGCCGGCGGCGCATTTGGATTTTTAGCGCATTGGCGGACGCGAATCGCGCCGCGCGGCAAAGCCAGCCGCTTAAAATGGTTTTGTTGCCGAGCGAACCAGCCTTGCGCGCCAGAATAATGAACACGGCCTGGCTGATTTCCTCCGCGGTGTGGGTATCGCGCGCCTGGCGCAGGGCAACGGAATACACGAGGTTGATGTAGCGCGAAACCAGTGCGGCAAAGGCCTTGTCGGAATTACTTTGCGCATACTCGCGCAACAGCGCCAAATCATCGTTCATTACTCACATATTTACGCCCGAAAGGAAAAGTAACAGGTTATTTTGCCTTTTCGACCACGAGCATTTCGACGGGCATGGTGGTGGGAACGAGTTCGAGGCCGAGTTGATTAATCAAAGCCTGTTTCAAAGGGGCTGAAAGGCCTTGTGTTTGTTGACTATTTGATTCGTTCCACTTTAAACGAAAATCAAAACGGCCTGTGAGACCCGTTTGGTCAACGATTGGAATGCCGGCATAAACTTCCAAAAAACTGAACAGATCGGTGAGCGGCTTATCAACAGCGGTGTATGATGTTGGTCCAAACATTTCTTCGGGCTGTTGTTTGTTCGCACTCGGGCTTAAGCCGGGCGCGTATTGAGTTTTCACCGTAAGTTGCAATGCATTTGTTTCCAACAGCTCCCAATTCGCAACCACGCCAAACTTTTGCATTACCAACCGCTGTAATGCTTCTTGATTTCCATCGGGCAGGTTGGCGATGAAATCATACTTGCCATCCGGAAGGACCGAGGCAAGAACGATTCGATCGGGAAGTTCACAATTGTAAGCCGCACATACAACGGTTTTGGACGGCACCGTCACGCCTATCATTTTGCCATGACTGATTAACCAATCCCCCTCCGGACGAGATGGTCCTGGACGAAATTTCGACGTCAAAATTCCGACCTGTGGTGGAACCTGGTCCATCTTTTTTAACATGGTTAGAGCATCTTGAGTCCGCCACGAATCATCGAATTCGTGTTCCTGAATTTCTTTCACCGTCACCGTGGTTGTTCCCGCCGCGAGCAGCACAACCACTCCGGCAACAATGGCCGTTTTTGCTTTGGTCCATGCCATAATTTTCAATGCTCCTTTGATAAGGGTTAGAGTTGAAGTTGTCGCCGTTGCGCCTTTGGCCACGGCCATAGCGGTCACCGATTTTGCCAGCGCCACCGGCGCGACTTGGATGGAATTGGCCGAAATGGTTTCAGCAATGGCTTGCGCGGTCGAGTGAACGCCCTGCCTGGCAAAAAGTTTCCGCAGTTTTTCCAGGGCGCGGTTTACCCGCATCCGGGCGGTGTCCTCCCCCGCGCCCAGCGCCGCGCCGACCTCCGCGAAGTTCTTGTTCTCAAAATACCGCAGCACGAGGGCGTCGTGGTCTTTCTGGCCGAGTTTGTCCAAAGCCGCATCCAGCAGCGGGGCGATTGTCTTCCAGGTTTCATCGGTATTTGGCGGCGGGGCGTCGCTGCCACCGGTTAAAATGTTTTGCATGAAGGCCTCCTGTTCGCGCTGACGGCGCCGGTTTTGGGTTCTCAAAGCCCGGGCGCTGACGTAACGCGCCGCGCGGCAGAGCCAGCCGGACAGAATGGTTTTGCCGCCCAGCGCACCAGCCTTGCGTGCGAGGATAATGAACACGGCTTGGGTTATTTCCCCGGCTAGATGGCGATCATGCACCTGACGCAGGGCCACGGAATAGACGAGGTTGAGATGGCGGGAAACGAGCGTGGCGAAGGCGGGTTCGGAATGGTTCCGGGCATACTCGCGCAGCAACGTCAGGTCGTCATTCGGCATTTCACCGGTATATCCCCGCCACCGGGGAAAGCGAACAGATTATTTTGCCTTTTCGACCACGAGCATTCTGACGGGTCTTCGCGCCGGAACCAATTCCAGACCCAACTGCTCCACCAGAGCATTTCTCCACATCTCCTTATCGCGGCTGCCAAAAGCACCCCGCTTCGGAATGTTGAAGACGAAGGTGGTGGCGAAGTCATAGCGGTTTGTCAAACCGGTTTCGTCAATGATTGGCCGATTGAAGACGTCTTCCAAGTTGTTCCGATTGATAAGAATAGCCGATGTCGAATTGAAACGATAGCTTGTTTCGCGGTAAACATTGTTTGATCGGGTGGACACATCTTTTTCCGCCTCTCCGAGTTCATACCGCATGGGTCCGCCCAGGTTGGTGATATTAAGATTCAATTCTTGCATCAAACTGCCGGCGGATTTGAATCCGTGAACGTCCGGGTCGGCGAGTTTGAGCAGCAGAACATTGGTCTCTACCATCCGCCAGGTTCCAACGAGTCCGAATTTCCTTCTAATTTCTGACTGCAAGGCTTCGGGAGCACCGTGCGGCAAGTTGGCGATGGAGTCGTATAGTCCTTGTGGCAGGGGCGTGGTAAAGAGCGTGTGGCGGTCATCACCCCAATCCATATACGCTAGCTGCACCATTTCATGGACCGTTAAGCCGAGGCCGAGAAATTGAAATGGATTGGTATGAGTAACGATTTTTCCGTCAACCCATTGAGCCGAAATTCCGCCCATAGACAATGGGAAGTCAATGAGTCCATGGGGATGAATGGTCGGGACAATCCGCACCTGCGGCGCGGTTTGGTCCACGACGGAGTGGACAATGGCCATTGTGTCCATAAAATTCGTGGAGGCAAAATGGGGCAGCTGCCACGAATAGGTCCTGTGCTCCTGATATTCTTTAATGGAAACAGTTGTTGTTCCCGTCGCGAGCAGCACAACCACTCCGGCAACGATTGCCGTTTTTGCTTTTGTCCACGCCATAATTTTCAATGCTCCTTTGATAAGGGTTAGAGTTGAAGTCGAAGCCGTTGCGCCCTTGGTCACGGCCACAACGGTCACGGATTTGGCCAGCGCCGCCGGCGCAACTTGAACGGAGTTGGCCGAAATCGTCGTTCCAATGGCTTCGGCGGTGGAATCCACGCCGCGACCGGCGAAAAACTTTTTTAACTTTTCCAGGGCCCGATGGGTGCGTTTATAGACGGCGGCTTCGGTGATCCGCAATGTCGCGGCCACTTCCGCGGCGGTTCTGTTTTCAAAATAATGCAGCACAATCGCGGTGCGGTCGCTTTCGCCCAGGCGGCCCATCGCTTCATCCAGCAGGGGCGCCAGTTGCTCCCACGCGGGCGGTTTGGATTCGTTCAAGGTGGACTGCATATAAGTCTCCTGTTCACGGCGTTGACGGCGCGATTCACTCTTCACGAAGTTTGCCGCGGTGAGCCGCGCGGCCTGATAGAGCCAGCCGGAGAGCGCCACGCGTTCCGACAGCGTCCCCGCTTTGCGCGCCAGGGTGATAAAGACGGCCTGGGTGATTTCCTCGGCCTGATGCGCGTTGCTGGTGGAGCGCAACGCGGCGGAATAGACGAGGTTTACATACCGCGCAACGAGCGCGGCGAAGGCGGCCTCGGAACCTGTGCGCGCAAATTCACGGAGCAACTGATGGTCATCCGATTCAGGCATCTACCCAATGATGTCCGCCGGAGACGAAATTGGACAAAGAAATTTTAGCCCGGAAATTTCATTTTGCGCATGAAACGCCGACAGCCGGAGCGCCGGCATGTTGTCGGCTTGGGACTTTCGAATGCCAAAAAGCCGGTTGAAAACCGGCGCTCCGGCCTGATCACCATTTAAAGAACTGGATTTCGCGCGCGAAACTTTGCGGCGAATCCGAGGCGTGAATCATGTTGAAAAGAAACTGGTCGTCGCCGGGCTGCTGAAATTTCAGGCGGTACGGCGCGTTGGCCTCGGTGGCGCCGGGCCAGAAATCGCCGCGGATGGTCCCGGGGCCGGCGTTCGATGGAAAGGTGGCGCCGACGGCCTGGCGCACTTTTTTGATGGCATCCACGCCCCGCAAATGGATGACCTGCACCGGCCCGTAGGCCATGTATTTTGAGGTCCCGTCCAGGCATGGCGGACGGTTGCCGATGGCCGGAAAATAAAACTCGCGCCATTTTTCTTCCGGGAGGTTATCAGCGCCCTTGAGGATGCGTTCGGCGACGATTGAAAGTCCCAGCGCCTGAATGCGGTTGACGACTGGTTCGTTGAGGTTGCGCCAAAATGAGTCGGGCTTGAGGATGACGAGCGTGTCTTCGGATTTGCTACTGGCCATGCCCTTGAATGATGGGGTTTATGGCGCGTAACTCAATGGAAATTTCGCCAGCCTACATCGATATGTCGGGTGCGATGCCTCCCGGTTGGGAGAGCCGGACCTGGGGATTTTCCCGCAAAAGGGCGCTGTCCAGTTTAAGTCTGACCATACCCCTGCCATTGGCCGTGTAGGTTTTTATGCCGGAAGCGGCCAGGATTTGGACCGTGGCTTTTCGCGCGCCGGATTTGGGAAAAATGACAATGACGCCCTGGACCTTCAAATTGGGCGAAAAGAGCCATTCGATATAACCGGGCCAACCCAGATCGGCCGGTCCCATTAGCTTATTGTAGTTCGCGATGGTTTTGTTCAATTCCTCGACGCCGTCTCCGAACACGCGGTAGTCAAAAACAAGTCCATCTGGACGAGGTATGCTGAGCCACGCGGTGATGCTGCCATGCTGCTGGCTGAAGGTGACAAGAGGATTTTCCCGGCGCAATGCTTCGTCATGGGGGAAATTGGTAAACAGCCCATTCGTAGAGATCGGCACCTGGATGGGACCTTTGATGGCGCTGTGAATGGTCAAATATATATTCGTCGGGGACGCGGATTTATCGCCAGGCGAGAGGGAAATCCCGAGGACGAGCCTGTTGGTATCCACGCCGCTGATCAACTGCCAGACATCATCGGCCATCCGGTAACGGAACGAGGAGTGGTCTTGAGATTTGTGGTCAACGGCCATTGCGGTGGTGCCTGCGGCCAAAATTGTCGCCGCTCCCACCATCACCGCCATTTTTATTTTTTGCCAGGCCATAAGTTTCAATGCTCCTTTCACAAGGGTTAAGGTTGAGGTCGTCGCCGTTGCGCCTTTGGCCAGCGCCATGGCGGTCACGGATTTGGCCAGCGCCACCGGCGCGACTTGAATGGAGTTGGCGGAAATCGCGCCGGCAATGGTTTCGGTGGTGGAATTAATTCCGTGCTTTGCAAAATAGGTTCGCAATTTCTCCAATGCGCGGTGGACGCGTTTTTGCGCGGTGCGTTCTTCCAATCCCATCGCCGCGCCGACTTCCGCCAGGCTTTTGTTCTGGAAATAGCGGAGGACCAGGGCATCGCGTTCGTGCGCGCCGAGCCGTGACATGGCGTCGTCGAGCATGGACATCAACTCCGGCCATAAGGGATCGGGCGCGGTCTCCTGAAGGGTGGATTGCATGTAAGCCTCCTGTTCGCGATGGACACGGCGGATTTCCGCGCGTTGGAAATTTGCCGCCGTCAATCGCGCCGTGTGGTAAAGCCAGCCGGACAAAACTGTTTTACGGCCCAGTCGGGCCGCTTTTCGGGCCAGGATGATGAATACGGCCTGCGTGATGTCTTCGGCGTGCTGCGGATTGATGACATGCCGTAGCGCGACCGAATGAACAAGAGCGATATGCCGTACCACGATGGCGGCAAAGGCCCTGCCGGAATTTTCGCGGGCGTATTGCTCCAGTAGATCGGCATCGGGTATCTCGGCCATTCACAGTTATATGTGCGCCGATGTGAAAAGGAGACAAGGAATTTCTTAGGGTTTGTCTGAAAAATGTAGCGGCAGGCTTCCCAGCCTGACGTAGAGCCGGCGCTTCCAGCCCGGTGGACC
>JBKQUF010000038.1:0-5592 GCA_052140285.1 Limisphaerales bacterium
GCCAGGCGTCGTCGTGCAAAATAAAATCGCCGAGGCGCGGATGGCCTTCAAAATTCAGACCGAACAAATCCTCGGCTTCGCGCTCGTGCCAGTCCGCCGCGTGAACAAATTTGACGATGCTCGGAAAAGTTTTTTCGGCAAGCGGCGCGGTTGCGAGGAGGTGAACCCAGCCGGCTTCGCGTTCGCCGTAAAAACAATAACGCAATTGCCATTCGGTCGCGCCTTCCTCGACGATCAATCCGGCGAAACTGAAATTCCATTCGAGGAAAAGGCGTCCGCACAATTCCGGCAACGCGGCACGGGCGCAAGTCACTTCGCACGGTGAACCGGCATCGGACCGGCATTGCACCTGGCCGGGCCAGCGTTGGTCAATTTCTCGTTTCAGTTCGGTGCAGTTCATGGCAATTGGTAGTTCATTTCGTCAAAGCGGCTGCTGCTTGCGTCAGCAAGTCGTGCAACGGTTGGGGGATGTAAAAGCCGAGCACGAGCACTGGAATAGCTGCTAAAATCAGCGCCAATTGGCAACTGAACGGGAGATGAAACTTGTTTTCCGGTTCAGAATGATCGTTCGGTGATTCTGCGACGGTTTCATTTTCCCGCGCGCCAAAAACCATGCGGTTGATGTGCAGCATGATTCCGAAAAATGCGATGACGATGAAAATGGCGAGCAGAGCGGTGGCCACATATTCCTTTTGCGTCAAACCGGCCTTGAGAATGGAAAATTCGCTCAAGAATACCGCGAATGGCGGCGCGCCGGTGATGGCCAATCCGCCAAAGACGAGCGCAGCGCCCACGATGGGAGATTTGCGAATGAGTCCGCGAACGGCGGCAATTTCGCGCGTCCCCACCGTCATCAACGTGGCTCCGGCGGCGAAGAAGCAGAAGGATTTGGTCACGCAATGACTGACGATTTGTTGCATTGCGCTATAACCGGCGACTGACGCGCCGAGGCCGACCGCCGCCAAAATAATGCCCATGTGCTCGACGGTGGAGAAAGCGAACAAACGTTTGTAATCTTTTACTTGCAGCAGCAAAAACGCGGCGGTGCCGACTGAAATCAAACCGAGAACCAGCGCCCACGTTTCAGCATGCGAATTGGGTGAAGCGTGCAATACCGGGAACAGCCGTAGAATGACGTAGAGGATGGCCGACGTTTCGATGCCCGAAAGCAGCGCGCAAACGGGCGAGGGCGCTTGGCTGTGCGCGTCCGGCAGCCAGGTGTGCATCGGGACGAGGCCGACCTTGGTTCCAAGTCCAATCAAAATCAACAGGAACGCCGTTTGCAACAGAACCGGCGGCATCGTGGGCGCGGCGGTAATCAAGTTATTCCAAGTGTAGGCATCGTTGCTGCCCGACGCCTGCATCGCGGCGAACAAAACGAGAAAGCCGAACAGCGCCATGCCCGCGCCCATGAGCGAGAGCACGACGTATTTCCAAGCGGCTTCCAACGCCTCGCGCGTGTTTTCAAACGAGACGAGCAGCGCGGAACAGAGCGTTGTCAATTCGACCACAATCCACACCAGCGTCGGCTCGGCCAGAACCGGAATGGCGAGCATCGAAAAGACAAACAGGTTGTAATTGATGTAGTAGAGCCGGAGTTTTCCCGGTTTCAAATTTCCGTGCGCCATGTAGCCGACGGAGAAAATCGCCGCTGTGGTTGCGACGAACGCAATCAACAACAGAATCAGCGCGCTCAAGCCGTCCACGGCAATCCATTTGAGCCAGCCGATGCTCAAGTCAGTCGTGACGAGATTGCCTGCCGAAACCAGCCACGCGACGCGCGCGGATAAAACCAAAGTTGCCAGCGAGAACACGACGGTCACGCCCGCCGCCCAGGATTTTTTGAAGGGCAGACAAACGAGTGCGGTCGCAATCAACGGCAGCAGCAAAACGAGGAGGACGCTCATTTCGTTCCCTCCTTTTCCATTGGCTCAACCGTGGCTTCCTTCAAGCTGGACAGTTCGCCGACGGCGGTTGTGCCGACGTGTTTTTGAACGGCGCGAATCAGCACGCCGCTTATAAACACAATGATCAAACCGTCCGTGGCAATGGCCAGTTCAACCAGCAGCGGCAGATTGCGCGAAATGGAAATGCCGGCCAGAAACGCGCCGTTTTCCATCACCAACAAACCGATTAGCAGCGGCAACGCCTCGCGTCGCACGGAAAGCGTGAACGCGCCGATCAACAATCCCGCAATGCCAATCGGCACGTTGGGGCCGCGATATTCCGGCGCAACGGCGTTCAGTAGTGGCTGTGCCAGAAAGTAGGAGAGAATCGCCAGTCCCAGGGCGATGAGCAACGCGGTCGGAATGTTTAGCACCTGGTCAACTTCGCGGCGCGTGTAAATTTCCGCGGAGGCCGTCTTGCGCAGAAGCCACGGAACGATGATTGGCTTGCTGATTAAATTCACCAAGGCGACGCCGTAAAGATGTTCCGAGTGATGCCGAAATCCCAGCAATGCGGCGGAGGCGGCAAGCAGCAGCGATTGCAGGATGAATAAATTCAAGACGCCGCGCGCCTGCCGCATTGCTACGATGCCGAAAGCAGTCAGCAAAAATAATCCGGTGGCCAGCGCATTCAGATTGTCCAGCAGTTGATTGGTGGTGTCGCTCATTTGTTGTTAAGGCAAAAAAACCTGTGTGATCATCGCGGCCACGGAAGTGATAAAGGCCGCGCCCAAAAATTCAGAGATGCGAAAGAGCCGCAGCTTCGAGAGCGACGATTCGATGACGACCAGCACGAGCAAAAAACAGAAGATTTTGAAGAGCACGAGCGGAATGGCCAGCAGCACGGCGCTCAAAGTCTGGTCGCCAGCCAGACCCCACGGTGTCACCAGCACATTAAGAAAAATGCACATGAGCACGAAAAATTTCATCTGGCCGCCCCATTTCATCAGCGCGAAGCCGCGCCCGGAGTATTCCAGCGACTTGGATTCGTCAATCATCGCCAGTTCAAAATGGCCGGTCGGATTGTCCACGGGAATGCGACCGCCTTCGGCCAGAATCAACATGAGAAACGCTAGCATCAAAAGCACATGCGACGGCATGAAAAAATTTGCCATCGGCGTCACCCATTTTTCCTGGACGATGTAAGGAATCGTCGAACCAGCGACAAACGAAACGGTGAAAAAGACAATCATAAACACCGGCTCGGCAAGAAATCCCACCATGCGCGTGCGGCTCGCGCCGATGGGGCCGTAGGGGTTGGCCGTGTCCACCGCCGCGAGCGTGGCGAAGAAACCGCCGAGTGCCAAAATGAATCCGCCGCCAATCATGTCGCCCATAAAGGCGAAAAATAACGGATAATTCGTCAGCACCGGGATCAGCAGCGCGACGAAAATGGGTGTGACAAACACGATGTAAGGCGTGAACCGGAAAATCCACGAACTGTCTTCCGATACGATTTCGTCCTTGTGAAATAATTTCCACAAATCACGATACGGTTGGAAAATGCTCGGCCCGCGTTTGGACTGAATCATTTCCTTGAGGCGCGAAGTCACGCCCGACGCCAGCGGCGCGAAGGCCATGACCACCAGCACTTGAACCAAGTTGAATAGAATGTGATTGAACATGGTCAGATTTTGGGATGCTCCGCGCCAATGGCGTTTTCTTCATCGGCCCGATAATCAATGACGCGGACTTTTTCGAGCGTTACCAAACCGCCTTTCATCATTTCATCCAGCCCCGGCAGGAAGGCGTTGATTTTTTCCTCGGCATCCACGATTTCGATGACGAGCGGCAAATCAAACGACAGCCGAAGAATTTTTGCGGTGTGCATCCGGCTCGATTTGCCGAAACCCATCGGCCCGCGCAGCACCGTCGCGCCGGCCAGGTGCATTTCGCGCGCCTTGAGCACGATGGCCTCGTAGAGCGGTTTGTGCCCGCAGCGGTCGCTTTCACCGATGAAAATTCGCAACAAAACGGCTTCGTGAGGCAGGTGCATAATTTATCCTTTCATGGGGTTGATGATTTCGGCGAGAATGTGTCCCGCCCAGACGGCAATCAAACACAGAACCAGATTGAACACCGCATTGCCGCCGGCATAAAGCCATTCGTTATCTTGCGCGAGATTCAAGGTTTGCAGGCTGAATGAGGAAAATGTGGTGTAACCGCCGCAGAAGCCAGTCATGAAAAAATTGCGGCCACGGGGCCCCACCAGCCAACGTCCTTCCGGCGCTGTCACCGTCGCAAAGAAACCAATGATAAAAGAGCCTGTGACATTGACGAAAAGCGTGCCCCACGGAAAAGTCTGGCCGAAGCGGTTGGCAACCAAGCCGGAAGCCCAATAGCGTGCAATTCCACCGCCTGCGCTGCCCACCCCGACAATGATATAGTTGAGCATAAAAAAATCCTACCGACGCTTCTCGTTTCGGTAGGAGTTATTAGCCCCGAAATTGTCGGGCGGTTTTCCCATTTCGGGAGGGCAAACACCATTGCCAAAACGCATTCTACCTATCGCACCAGTCCTCGCAAGTTTTTTTTGCAATACTGCCGGTTAAAGGGCGAACAGAAATTGGCGCATACAAAAAGCGAGAAAACAGCGGCGAAAGGATTTTGCATCGCACCCGGCAAACACTTCGGCGAAATCCGACCAAATGAATGTTCACACAATTGCTATCCGCCAAGAAATGCCTCCCTGCCGTGACCAACGCTTTGCGCATTCGCGCCTGCGCGTTCGTCACGGCGGCCCTTTGGCTTCCGTCTGGCCGTCTGCCGCGTGAAAGCTCGCAGCAGGACGGCCAGACCGAAGCGTGTTCGCTACATCATTGTTCGGCATCAAGAAGTTTCCTGATTTGCATCCGCAATCTGATAGACTGGTCGCGAAGTCCATTGCCGCTTTCCGAAGCAGAAAAACTGCGTAAGAAATCCGCATCCCCCTGATTTTAATTTGCATTCGCAAGGACCGACTCCGGCGCGCCTTGTTTCGTCCATTGTATGGCTCGACTGCGCCTGTCAAGGTTGTCCAAATTAAAACGATGCGCTTCGCGTCGGTTTTTCTTTTTGTGGCTCCACCTTGACAGTGCTCGTCGAGCCGGGGACGTGGCTGGTTAGGAAGGCGCGTCGGGATTTCCAGCCGGAGATTTCTGCAAGCATATTCAACCACAAGCTATGCACAAGACGGCATCCAAGCCGATGGCAGGAAATTTAGAAATACAATTTCAAGATTTATGGTTGACAACTGTATCTATCATGCTACGATAGGGAATATGCCGTTTATTCAGTTTCCGTTTATCGAAGTGCCGAAGGAATTGCACAAGCTGGTCGGTGAGCCGACGCCCGGCACTCGCGCCTATCGGCGGGAGGGAACCTTCAAGGAATGCGGCGAATGGCTTGAAAAACTCGGTGAGTATTACAAGGGGGACGTGGGGCTTTCAACCAGCAGCGTCGTTCTATTCGTTCCCGTCTCCCGTGCCAGCGTCTATAAACGCATCAAGGAAGGCAAATTGACGGCCTTTTTCTTTTACGTCACCCACGAGGAAACCAGATTGTTCGGCGCAAAGCGCAGAGCCAAGGAACGTCCTTTCATCGTCGTATCCGTCAGTGAGTGCAAGGCTTGGGCAGAGGAAATCAAGCGCCGAGTCGGTTTTGTGGA
>JBKQUF010000039.1:0-13849 GCA_052140285.1 Limisphaerales bacterium
ATCGCCCTGCACGCCCGAAGCAATCTGCAGGTTGATATTGGCGTTGGTCTCGGCTTGCATGCTGCAATACTTGCCGCTCGTCAGGATGAACCAGTAGCGGCACATTTCGAAGAACTTTTCGAGAAAAGCGCCCGAATAGCCGGGGCTCGATCGCTGATCGGACAAAAGCTCTTCGGAAGACATGGCGTATTTCGAAGCGCCGCCGAAATCCACGGTGACGCGGTTGAGCATTTCGGACTGGACCTGGCGGTGCCGCTCCAGCAGCGCCGCATAGTCCGGAGTGATTCCTTCCACCGCCTGCCGCAGGGATTCAACCTTGTCTTCGGTGTAGTCGGGGAAATACTCGATGCGCGTGAGCAGCATCACCGAAGAGGCGTTTTCAATGACCAGCGTGTCCTGGTCCATCCGGGCTGAGCCGCCGTCGCGAACGACGCGGGTCACGCCGGCGTAGCCGCTGTTGTCCACGGAAGCATCCAATCGGCACTTGTAAATCAGCCGCTGCTCGTTGAAGTCCTGCTGAACGTCGTTGGTTTCGACACCCTTGGATGCTCCCTTGGCGCGGCGGTTGCCCCAGGTCATCCCGTTATTCATGCTCCACGCCGCGGACTTCTGCAAAGAGATTCGAAGATTCACCGACTGACCCGCCGGGGCGGTGAACCACTGGAGCACGACATTGTCAGGCCGGGAAGCGAACGTTTGACGCACCCAATCGCCGTGGTCGTCGGTCCAATAGACCTTCACCTCGCCCGTCTCGAAATTGACGGTGCGGAGATAGTCCTTCACCGACGCGGATTTCGGAAAATCAAGCTGCATCAGGAATGCCGGGATGGTGAGGTGCGGCTCGGTATTCTGCTTGATGGGGCCTTCATTCATGTGCTGGACCGCAAGCGAAATGGCTTCGCCGTGCCTGCCGTCGAGCACCATCTGCCGCACTTGCGGAAAGATGTCCGCTGCATTGGGGGCCTCCAAAGGTCTCTCCCAGGGCATGAGCAGGCTTTCGTTGTGGAAAAGAATTTGCTCCGAGTAGGGATCGCCCATCAACTCGATAGTCATCGCGCCATTGCCGGAGGTAAGAGTCTCGCTGACCAGGTCGCCGGGCGCGATGCTGCAAAAGCCCCGCTGCGGCACAATCTTTCGCCTGACCCGTTCCGCCAGCGGCATCGGTGAAATCTGATACGGTCTGGCAACCGCCGGCGGCTTGGGCAGGAACGGATCCTGTTGCACACGGTGAAGATAATCAGCCGGGCGATTGTCCGCCGGCGGCGCTGCGGCTTGTCCTGATGTTTCCTGGGGATCACTTTCTGCCGCGGCGAGCATCGGCGCTATCTTTAGCGAACCCACCGCGCCGACAGCGACCGCGCCCGTTTTAATAAAATCTCTGCGTTTCATAATATCCTCATCTGGTTTATTGGCTGTTCATCACGCGACCCAATTGACCCAATCCAGCGGGTTGCGCCGGCCGAGCTTCAAATGAATCTCCACCGGCTTCCCTTCCGGCAAATGCAAGTCGCAGGTGGCGGAGTCTGCCGTGGGCTGCGCCGCCAGTACGCCGTCGGGCGCGGAGATTTCCTCGATGCCATGCCGGGCAATCAAAGTGACATCCTGTTTTCTCACGGAGGTGACGGTTAAGTCCACGGTCCGGGCTTCCATGTCCCAAGCCAGTTTGTCGAGCCTGGCAAAGGTGCGAAGCAGCATCCCGTTCATCGAGCCTTTCACTAACGACGGAGGCAGGGCCGGAAGCACCTCAATGACACCCGGGCGCGAGTAGGCCAGCATTTCCATCATGATCGTCGGAATCCCGCCTTGCGCATCCGGTATTTGAAAGGAGTAGGGGTCGTGAGAACACCGGAGCGTCGGGCCGACGTAGCCTTCTTCAATCAGTTGCCGCAGTTCGCTGTCCACCAGGTAGCTGTCTTTGAGCCGCGCCCCGACCAAAGCGCGATGGCAGCGGCCATGAGCGGCCAGCCGTTCCGGAATGCGGTGCCGGTCGGCGATCAGCGCCGCCTTTGCCAGTTGCGGCGTGCGGTCCGGATCAATTTCGTCGCCGGGCCAGGCGCCATAGAGATGGGAAATATGCCGATGAACGTAACGATCCGTCAGCGTTGGCCAGGCCCATTCCTTCATGGCGCCATCCGGTTCGAGCAGGTAGGGCGGCAACTTGGCCAGCATCGCCCTCCATTTCGGCACGCTATCGGCCTCGATGCCCAATCGCTCGCAAGACTCCACCAAATTGCCCAGGACTTCCCGGCACCCCGCGATGTCCATGCTGGCGTTAACCGACAACATGCACGAGGGGTTCAGGTTGCCCGGATTGTTTTCCGGCGAGAAGGAGGGGACGAAGATGTAATTGCCGTCCGGGTCGGTGACCGTCAGGAAATCCTCGTAAAAGAGCGCCAGGTCTTTGTAAGCCGGCACCACGCGGTTGCGGAGGAAATCCAAATCGCCTGTCACGAGGTAGTGGTCCCAGAACGGGCGCACACACCAGGGTCCGTCGGAAAGCCAGTAGGGATGCGGCCAGGTTTCGCCGGTCTCGGTCGAACCCGCGTGGTCGAACGCAGTTTCGACGCCCCACTCTTTGCCCGGCGTGAGGGAGTATTTGGCGCCGCGCATGCCGAAAATGTTTTTTGCGTTGGTGTGGAAGTCCGGGACCAGGCTCTCCATCCAGTTGAAGTAGGCTTCCTCGCCTTCGCGGTGATAGCCCAAGGCCATGGGCGCGAGCTGGAGGTTGATGTTGGCGTTGGTCTCGGCCGACATGCTGCAATACTTGCCGCTGGTGAAGATGAACCAGTAGCGGCACATGTCGAATAACTTCTCGAGAAAAGCGCCCGAATAGCCCGGGCTGGACTGCTGATCAGACAAGAGTTCTTCCGACGACAATCCATATTTGGAAGCGCCGCCGAAATCCACCGTGACACGGTTGAGCATTTCCGATTGGACCTTGCGCGCCCGCTCCAGCAACGCCGGATAGTCCGGGGTGAGTTGTTCCAGCGATTGCCGGGTCGCTTCCACCTGGTCCTCGCTGTAGTCCGGGAAATAGTCAATGCGCGTGAGCAGCATCACGGACGACGCATTCTCAATCACCAGAGTATTCCCTTCCATCCGGGCCGAGCCGCCGTCGCGGACCACGCGGGTCACGCCGGCGTAGCCCCTGTTGTTCACGGAGGGATCCAAACGGCCCTTGTAAATCAGCCGTTGCTCGTTGAAATCTGTCTGGGCGTTGCCGGACCCGCCGCCTCCGCCGGGCGTTCCTCCTCCGCCCCCTCCGCCGCCGAACCGGCCGCGCCCTCCTCCGCCCGCCGCCACCGTGATGCGAACATTCACCGACTGTCCTTTGGGGGCGGTGAGCCATTGGACCACGAGGTTGTCGGGCCGGGAAGAAAAAGTCTGACGCACCCACTCACCTCGCTCGTCCGTCCAGTGGACCTTCACTTCGGTGCTCTCGAAATCAACCGTGCGGAGATAGTCCTTCACCGACGCGCCTTTTGGAAACTCAAGGCGCACGGAGAACCCCGCGCCTCCGCCAGACCCCATTCCACCCCCCGGGATGGGGTTTGCGTGCCATTTATGGTACGCTAATGCTGCGGCATCGTGGTTTTTCCCGTCCAGCAGCATTTGACGTACCTGCGGCAAAATATCCGCGATGTTGGGCGCCTCGGCGGGCCTCCGATGCGGCACATACAGCATTTCGTGGCGGAAAGGAATCTGTTCGGTGTAGGGATGGCCATCCAACTCAATGCTCATGGCTCCATTGCCGGAGATGAGAACGTCGTTGCCGGGCGCGATGCTGCAAAAGCCCCGCCGCGGGACGATCTTCCGCCTGATTCGTTCCGCCAGCGGCATCGGCGAGATTGTGACGCCGGCAAGCTCCGGCGGCTTGGGCAGGAACTGGTCCGACTGCGCGCGGCGAAGGTAATCGGCGGACAGCTCCGGCGCTCCTTTTTGCTCTGATGGGGTTAGGGGATTGGTTTCGTCCGCCATGAGCGGCGGCATAAAACCGGCGAGGCCGGCGGCAACCGCGCCTGTTTTTAGAAAATCTCTGCGTTTCATAGTCATCTCGTCCGATTGTTATGAAATTTCCCCTTTGATTTCTTTCTCGCGACCAAGGGAATTCCGGGTGATTTTCTTCCTGCCCCGCGGATTTGCAAGTTCTTTCTCCCGTTCGCCATCCTTTTGGGTGTGAGACAAATTTCTTCTCCGCCCTGAAAGGGCAAAACAAGATAGCCCGGGGCATAGCGAGTCGGCGAGCGCCGCCCCGGGTAAATCGCCCCCTAAAAACACCAAGCCCTGTAAGGGCGAACCAAAATTAACCCCGTCGCCAGCGCGTTGATTGTTTAATATCCATCGCGCGAAAGAGACCGATCTTTCGCGAGTTATACGCACCTCATCGATACATCAACCTCGTTTTTTATGGGCTTTTTTGGGTGTTCAGAATTATGTCTCCCACCCTTACTCCAAACAGCGAATAAGGATGGCGGATTTGGCCTCTGAGTTGCTGCTTGAACCCCAAAATGGTTTGCCGGAGTGGGTTAGGTACGGCAAAATGTTCCGTCATGGCCGAAACCAGCAGACAATTGGAATCATTACGACTGAACCGCTTTGACAGCAGGCGGTTGGCGCTGGCTTTGGCCATATCCATCGCGGCGCACCTCATGATTTTCGGGGGGTATGAGCTCCGCAAGGAGTTGATGCGGATACCGTGGATGCAGCTTGTGGCGCACAGACTGGCTTTGGTGGCGCCGGCGGCAACAGCGGCAAAAACGCCGGAACCGCCGCTGGAATTTGTAATGGTGCAGAATCCTTCGCCGGACGCGCCGCAAAATGCGAAATTTTACAGTTCACAGAACTCGCGGGCGGCGGATTCGACGCATCGGGATGCCGATTTGGCGGAGATCAACGGCAAACAGACCGATGTGCCGCAGACCACCCAGGCGCCGAAGCCGGAATTCAACAAGTTGCAGCCGACGCCGCAACCGGAACAGACCCATCCGCAGCCGACGACGGACCCAGGGGATTTGACCCTGGCCAAGCTGGAAGAATTGCGGGCGGAACAGCAGCCTCAACGGCAACGGCCGCGCACGCTTTCGCAGGTGCTGCCGCATCAAATCCCGGGACTGTTGATGCACCAGGAGGGCGGGGCGCATCAAGTGGCGCTGGAGCCGTCGCTGGACGTAAAGAGCACGGAGTTTGGCGCCTACGACGAGGCGTTCATCAGCGCCGTCACCGAGCGTTGGTATCAACTGCTGGACAGCCAGCAATTTGCCCTGGACCGGACCGGCAAAGTGATGTTGAGCTTCCATTTGAACTACGACGGCACGATCACGGGGATGGAAGTATCGCAGAGCAACGTGGGCGAATTGCTGACGACCCTGTGTGAAGACGCCATCAACGACCCGGCGCCGTACGCGTTGTGGCCGGAGGACATGCGCCGGGAAATCGGCGCGAATTATCGCGATATCACGTTCACGTTTTATTATTATTGAAGAATTATGGGAGAGACCATCTATAGCGAATTGATATATATCCTGTTGGGATTGACGTCGATCGTCGGCCTGGCGTTCATTGTGGAACGCTGGTGGGCGTTGAGGTGGAAACGCGTGGTGCCGCCGGAGATCGCCACGGCGCTGCTCAAATGCCATACGCGCGAGGATGTTCAGAAGGTGGTGAGATTGTGTGAATTGAATCCTTCCCCGCTCGGACGGTTGATCCAACTGGCGGCGGAGCGGCTGGATTGGCGCAAGGCGGACAACGTGGACGCGCTGCAAACGGCGGCGCGGCATGAAATCGTCCGGCTCGAGCGCGGGCTGGTGGTGTTGGAAATCATCGTGGGCATCGCGCCGCTCCTGGGGTTGGTGGGCACCATCGCGGGCATGATGACCGTGTTCAGCGACGTGGGACAGACCGGGTTGAGCGATGCCACCAAACTGGCGGCGGGCATCGCCTTGATTTTGCGCGCAACGCTGATCGGCCTGCTGATCGCCATTCCGGCGCTGGTCGCGTGGAGTTATTACAGCAAAAAGGTCGAAGTGTTCGCCGTGGAAATGGAAGCGCTGTGCGATGATTTTATCCGGCGGCAGTACACTGAGAAATGAAATCCATTGGCACTCGACACGTGACACCTGGCACCTGATACGCTCCTATGCACTTTTACGTTCGCAAACGTCGCACGACGCCGGCAGTGATCATCGTGGCGTTGATTGACGTGTTGATCGTGCTGGTGATTTTTTTGATGGTGACGACGACGTTCAAGCAGCAGGCGGCGCTCAAGCTGGCGCTGCCGGAATCCACGCAGGCGCACAAACCGGGCGCCAATGAGAATCCGCCGTTTGTGGTGAGCATCAATACCAACGGGGTTTATTTTGTGGACAAAAATCCGGTGACATTCGACCAATTGCAAAGTCAACTGAAGGCGGAAGTATTGAAAAATCCGAATGTCGTGCTGGCGATCAACGCGGACGAAAACGCGCCGTGGGGAAAAGTGGTGAGGATCCGGGACGCCGCCGCCGCGGCAAAAATCAAATCGCTGGTGGCGTTTACGAAGGAGACGCCGAAGCCGTAACAGGGATTTTTCCTCCCCATTTTTGGTTCCCATGTTTGTCTCCGGCGCCAAATATCCCAAAATATCATCACCCCTTAAGACGGTTGGCCCTTTGCGCTCAAGAGAATTTATCCCGCCAGGGATCATTGGCACATCGCCCGGCATTTCAATGCCGGGACCCATCGCCAGCCGGTCGCATCCCCTCGAAACCTGGTTGCCCGTCATTTCCCAATCGGCATCGTGCCGCGCGGCAAAACGGTGATCGTGTATTGCTGGCGCGGCGGATGAAGTCACGGCGGAGTGGAAGCACCACCGGCCTTAAGCGCACTTATTGTTTGCCCATTCAATGGTTGATTCCTCCATATGATGGTTCTGGAACCGTCTTGAAGCCTTGTTCCCTCAAATTATTGCGGACGAATGAAAACCCCCACATTCCTTTTTTCCAATTCTTCAAATTCTTCTTGACAAACATTCTTATAATTATTATAAGGTGAACAAATCCATCGTTGGCTTTGTTTTCAAACACAGCCCTCGTTTGTCGTGTTTGCACGGGAGATTTAGGCGGTTATAGGATGTTTCGCACAAGGCTGGACGCAGCATAGCATTTTTTATGAGAAAGAATCTTGCGTGGTTTTTTTTGGCGGCTTGTCTGTTGTTGCCGCCGTTGGCGGGTTGGTTGATACCTCGTCCTTCTTCCAGTTCAAATGGCGCGAATTCTCCGGGTCAAGCGGCTCCAATTCAAGAGCACGTTGGGAAACCGGCGGTTCAAGAATCTGCTTTCAAACCGTCGCCGCTGAACGATCTGCAGCGCGAATCGTCGCCAAAATTTCAAACCGAACCGCCCAAACCGCAGTCCGAAACCATGCCGGCGAATGGTGACGCGACGTTCACAAATTTGGAAAGCCCGAATAATTCGCAGGACTTGAACCAGAATCGAGACTGGGCCAGGAAATTTCCTGCTGCTGCCTTGGCCTGGACTCAAAACGCAACGAACGGCCCGCAACGTGACGCTATTGCAGAAATTGTGTGTCCGCAACTGGCGCTGACAAACCCGGTTGCCGCGGTGATTTTGGCCGGGAATTGCCTCGACAGCGCCACCAACGACGTGGTGAATAATCTCTTGGACAACCTCGCGCAAACGTGGGCCGGGCAAAACGAGGAAGACGCCTACGCTTGGGCATCTGACATGCCGCCGGGCGAAGAACGGGACCGTGTGCTGGAGCGTATCACCGTTGTTCAGGCGCACAGCAATCCGCAGACAGCGGCGCAATGGGTCGCCGAGCAGATAACCCCAGGCGAAATTCAGAACGAAGCGGCCATCAGCGTGCTGTACCAATGGTCCCAGCAGGACGCCGCGGCCGCGCTGGCTTGGGCGCAGGCTTTCCCCGTCGGAGATTTTCGCGACCGCGCTATCAAGGAAGTGAAAAATGACACTGCGATCACACCAGAAACCAAACCGGCGGATTGAGAAAGCCCGCAGGCACCAGCTCAATCGAAGTTCTCCCTAAAGACAAGAAAGAAGAAACTGCCAATCACAAACAAATGAAAAATATATTGTATCCAACCAAACGAATGCGCCTTTTTACCGTCCTCGCGGCGCCTCGACGGCGGACGGTGCAATCGTCCAACGATGGCAGCGGCTTGGCGACAACAACCAGCAATGGTTGCCCCAGGCACCTTGGTTGCCGATGACCTTGAACGATCACCACTTCGTCAAATTAGGTGCGGCAGCGAGCCGGTCTCGCCGTCGCCCTCTTGAACGCAACTGAACCAGTGGAAACCCGATGAGCGAAACCGCGATGACCCTGAATCCCAACACGGCAAACGATGTCGCTGCTGCGGACCAGTTGATGACGCTTATGTATGATGAACTCCGCCATCTTGCGGCAGCCAGAATGGCGAACGAATCGTCCGGCCACACGCTGCAACCCACGGCTCTCGTCCATGAAGCCTGGCTTCGGTTGATCGCGGGCGGCATTCAACGAAATTGGAAGGACCGTGCCTATTTTTACAACGCCGCCGCCGAGGCGATGCGTCGGATTTTAATTGATCACGCGCGGCGCAAGTCGCGCGTGAAGCATGGAGGCGATCAGCAACGCTTCAACATTGACAATTTCGATCTCTCCGCCGCTCCTGCGGATGAGAGGATTGTTTTGATCAACGGGGCTCTTGAAGAACTCGAACGCTTGCATCCGGAGCGCGCGCGGGTCGTGCTGCTCAAATTTTTTGGCGGCATGACCAACAAAGAAACCGCCGAAACCACCGGCATCAGCGAGCGCAGCGTCAACCGGCATTGGATTTGCGCCCGGACATGGCTTTTCAAGCGGATTGAAAGCCAGGCGCCATGAATTTTTGCGCGCTGAACGGGCAAAATCGCGGAAACGGGTGAGCCGGAACTGTCAAGCTTGTGCGAACCGATTCAAGGCCGGCTAACGGCGTCATCGAGCGGGCTGAGGAAATTTTTTGCGCCGCGTTGGAAATCGCGTCATCGCGGGAGCGCGCCGCCTATGTGGAGTCAAGTTGCGGGCACGACGCAGAACTGCGGGCAGCCGTGGAGGGAATGTTGTCGTCGCAGCCGGCGGTCGAGAATTTTTTCCAGCAGGGCACATTGGTCGTCCTTCCCAATATTTCCCAAGCCGTCACCGCCGCGTGTGGCGTCCCCGATAACGCCGTGTCCGGCGAAGACGCCGAATTTGAAGGAGAGCCGATCGGCCCCTACAAACTGCTGCAGAAAATCGGCGAAGGCGGATGCGGGGTTGTTCATATGGCCGAACAACAATCGCCGGTCCGGCGCTGCGTGGCGTTGAAGATCATCAAACTGGGGATGGACACGAAAAGAGTCATCGCCCGGTTTGAGGCGGAGCGTCAGGCGTTGGCCTTGATGGATCATCCAAATATCGCGCGTGTCCTGGATGCCGGGGCCACGCAGACAGGGCGGCCTTATTTCGTGATGGAGTTGGTTCGCGGCGTGAAGATCACGAAGTATTGCGATGAACATTGCCTCGACCCGCGCCAGCGGCTGGGGCTGTTCATTCAGGTCTGCAATGCCATCCAGCACGCGCACCAAAAAGGCATCGTCCATCGCGACATTAAACCATCGAACATTCTGGTCGCAAACCATGATGGCGTGCCCGTGCCAAAAGTGATTGATTTCGGCATCGCCAAGGCCACCTCCGGCCAATTGTTGGCCGACAAGACGATCTTCACGGGTTGCGAACAGTTCATGGGCACGCCGGCGTATATGAGCCCTGAACAGGCGGAGATGAACAATCTGGACGTGGATACCCGGAGCGACATCTACAGTCTGGGCGTTTTGCTCTACGAATTGCTGACCGGCAAAACACCGTTTGATCAAAAGGAGCTGCTCAACTCCGGCCTGGACGAAATGCGCCGCATGTTGCGCCAGCGCGAACCGCATCGGCCTTCCATCAAACTGGAATGCCTGCGCGTGGATCAACTCACGGAGACAGCTTTTAAACGGAGAGTGGAACCGCGGAAATTAAAATCGCTTCTCAAGGGCGATCTCGATTGGATTGTCATGAAGGCGCTGGAGAAGGATCGATCCCTGCGCTACCAAACGGCGACCGGTCTGGCGATGGACGTGCGACATTATCTCAACACCGAGCCGGTGATCGCGCGACCGCCGAATCGTCTTTATCGCTTTCGGAAGTTGGTGCATCGAAACAAAGCTCTGTTTATCATGGTTGGCTCCGTCGGTCTGGTGTTGATTTTGGGATTCGGCACATCGAGTTGGTTGTTTGTCCGGGAACACGAAGCGCGAAAGCAACAAGTTTTGCTTCGCAAGGAAGCAGAACGTGCCGAGTTCAACGAGCGCCGCCTGCGCCTTGAAGCTGAAGCCGCCATCACTCTTACCCAGGCAGCCGCTTTGATCAACCGAAGGCAATTCGACGAAGCTGACCGCTTGATCGATGGAATTCAAGCGCCCGTGATCCGGCCTTCGCTCGACGCCGCCAACGTTTTCCGGGATCTCGGCCGTTGGAATGTTGCTCAAGGCCGCTGGAAACAAGCCGCTGATCGCTACTTGAAATTGTATTCGGCCAACGAGATGGATCCATCGGACATGACCGACGGCGCCACGCGCGACCTGCCCGCCATTGCAATGGCCCTCATCGTCGCCGGCGATTTTGCCAGCTATCGCCAATTGCTGCGGGACACCGCCATTCGTTTCGCGAAGACCGACAATCCGATAGCGGCCGAGCAAATTCTGAAAATCAACACCTTTCTGCCCGCCGAAACGAATACGCTTGTCCTGCTTCGGCCGCTGGAACGCGTCGCGGAGAATTCTCTCGTTGACCGGCAGGCCGCCAGCACGGAAAGCCAGTTTATGCTCGCCTGGCGGGCACAAGCCGTCGCGATGTTTTACTACCGGCGCGGCAATTGGTCGTCGGCCAGCCAATGGGCGCGGCGCTGCCTCGATTACCCTGATAACACGACCAACCGGATTGCCATGGCCCATGCCGTCCTGGCAATGGCAGAGCACCGTCTGAATTCCGCCGATGGCGGCGCGGATCTGGATGCCGCCCGGGACATCATTGACACACGATTTCCCGATCACACCATCGGTGGCGGAATCCCCGACGACACCTCGGGATTCTGGAATGATTGGATTACAGCCCTGCTGCTTTATCAGGAAGCAGAACACGAGGTTCGTCCCCGAACTCAATGCGCGAACGGAACCCCCCGCCTCTTTGCGCCGCCGGTCGTCCCGAAAGCGATCACCCCTTCAACTTTTTGAGCGTCCTGAAATATATTTGGCGCAAATCACGGCCCTTTTGACGCAGTTATAAGGTGTATCACCGAACACTTTGAATTTTGAGCCGTGATTTCCTTGTGACAGGAGTTTAAGCCTGTTTTGAGGCATCCATGGGTGAAAGTTTTCATGGCTGATTCGGAATAACCAATACAACCAAAAAAGCAAATCCATGAAAAATAAAATATATCCTCCCAATGCCGCCCACGCCGCCATGCGGGCCTTTGGCGTAATCGCGGTGGCAGGCGCGCTCGCAATGAGTGCGCAGGCTTATAATGGACAGTCAACTCCCATGCTGACTATCAATGGCAAAAACCTGCAGGCCAACGGCCAGAACGTGCGTCTCATGGGAGGATGGATGCAGCCTGAAGACACCTATTTTAACGGCCAGGGGAACCGATACAGCGACCCCACCGACTTTACCAACACCAACAACGTCGCCGGCTTGTTGAACTTTATGAATAGCGCGGCCGACGTTATGAGCGACACCAGCGCAAAATATGGCCAGAACCACGGATGGTATTGCCGCTTCGTGCGTGTTAATACCGACTTTATCGGCGGTTGGAATAGCGATAGCGGGCTGACCAACTCCAGCCAGTTCAACGGCTGGATCCAGAACTTCGTCGTTCCCTACGCCAACCATCTCAGTTCGCGCGGCCTTTACCTGGTGCTTTGCGCAACGGGGCCGATTAACCAAACCGGTGACGGCGCCAATAACGCGGGTGTGGTGGAACAGCAGCGTCTGATCACCTTCTGGCAGACCGTCGCCAACGCTCCGGGCGTCAAGAACGCTAACAACATCATGTTCGAACTCATGAACGAGCCGGTCAACGTCGAATCTTCCCCGGGCAACGGCGATTGGGGCAGCGGACAGGCGAAGTACTTTCAGGCTTTTCAAAACTGGACTCAGCCCATCATCAATGCGGTTCGGAATACGGGCGCCAACAACGTCATCTGGGTTCCGACACTGGACTATGATGGCTCGCCCTACCAATGGGCCCAGTATCCCTTCTCCGGCTCGAATATCGGTGTGGCGGGCCATTTTTATCCGGGGTATGGCGGCGTGCATGACAACACCGCGGCGCTGACGAACCTATGGGTCAACCAATACCAGCCTGCTGCGAACAACTGGCCGTTGATTATCACGGAATGTATGTGGAATCCAGATGGCACCGGTGGCTTGGACGACGCGTCCACGGCGGGCTTCGGCGATGCGCTCAAGGGCTGCATTGATGGCGCCGCCAACGTCTCATGGCTCATCGGCTTCCTGTCAGACAATCTTGTCAATCTTAACAATTCCACTCCCGCTAATTGCACACTGGGTTCAGGACAGGGCGTGCAAGCGGCATTTACTTGGTGGTATAATTATAACTCCGGTAGCGGCGGCCTCGCCAATGGCACCTATAAGCTCATTAACCGGAACAGCGGCAAGGCGCTGGATGCCACCGGCCAGGGCACGGCCAATGGAACGCAAATCGAGCAGTGGACCTACAATGGCGGCGGCAACCAGAAATGGACCATTACCAGCTTGGGCGGTGGCCTGTATCAGATCATTGGCGTGCAGAGCGGCAGCAGCCTTGACATCAACAATTCGGGCACCGCCAACGGCACCAAGGTTCAACTCTGGACTTCCAACGGCGGCGCCAACCAGAAGTTCTATCTCAACCAGACCAGCGGCGGTTACTATCAGATCGTGCCCAGCTACATAACCGGTTCATGCCTGGATGTGAACGGCGCTTCGACGGCTGATGGCGCTATCGTCCAGCTATGGCAGACGAACGGCGGCAACAACCAGCAATGGATACCGCAGGCGCCCTGACGAATGGCAGTCAGCACTCGCAAAAGTGCGGCTACGACCCGGCTCGTGGCCGCACTTTCATTTATGGCATTGACACTGAAACAAGAACTGATTTGCGATGCCTTTTGCTGCGAGTCACCCGTTAAGACGGTTGGCCCTTTGCGCTCAAGAGAATTTATCCCGCCAGGGATCATTGGCACATCGCCCGGCATTTCAATGCCGGGACCCATCGCCAGCCGGGCTTGAGTCCCGAAGGTACGGCTGGAATCAATCCCCCAACAGCACCGCCGTTGCCTCAATCCCAACGGGATTGCATCATTCAGCCCGGGGTTGCGAGGGAACGAGACGCCGTCTCTCAAGACTGAGAGCGTCTCTGAAAAATGTAGCGGCAGGCTTCCCAGCCTGCCGTAGAGCCGGCGCTTCCAGCCCGGCGGACCCGGCGCTCAAATTGGAAAACCGTGGAAAATCAAGCGTTGGTCCGGGCGGCAAGATGCCGCCCTCTACGGCAGACCACTATCATCCGGTCATAAGATGTTGAAAACCAATTGATTATGAGAATTAGAGGGTTTATTTTGAGACGCCGTTTTCGCAACCAGTTCAGCCAGAGGCATTTGCTCAAAAACGTTCACGCTCAAAACCTGCAAAATTTGGGACAAGCTCGCCTCCAGTCCAAGTTCCTTGCGCACGATCGCCACCAGCACGTAAACGCAGATGGCAATCCAGACTTGGGTCTTGACCGCGTTGT
>JBKQUF010000040.1:0-3310 GCA_052140285.1 Limisphaerales bacterium
ACCAAATGCGCGGGTAATCTTCATCAGATCGGCCTGGCCATGACCATGTACGCCGACGACTACAATGGCATGTATCCGGAATCCGGCGGCACCATTCTTTGGGACCAGACCGATCCCGGCACCCACCAGCAGAGCTGGATGGAGCAAATCGTTCCATACGCGAAGAGCACCAACATCTTCCAATGCCCGGCGAATCTGAAAACCCAGTTCGCCTATTTCAACGGCGCGCGGGCCGCTTTCATTTTCTACGGCAGTTTCGGCTCCGTGGACCGCGCGCGGATTCAATTCACCTCCGCCCAGGTGCTCTCGGGCGACACGCTCTGGACGACCGGCAACGAACAAGACGCCGACAAGGATGACTACTCGCAGAATTGCGTGGGCGGCGCGACCAATGGAACTCCGGCCGAAGGCTGGCAAGTCCACAGCGGCGGCCAGAATCTCCTTTTCACCGACAGCCATGTGAAATGGTACCGGGCTTATACTCCCTCGGAAATGACCTTCCGCTACGATTCCATGCACGGCTGGCAATGAGGGAATGGTGAATTTTGAATAGTGAATTTTGAAATTACTAAATCCTCATTTCTAAATTCATAATTCACAATTCAAAATTCACTTTGCCAGCGCCTCTTTGACAAATACCCCAAAACGCGGCGTCGGCGTGTAGTTCCAGTCCGAAATCAGCGTCGGCCCGGCGGCGCGATGCAGGTCCCACGCCGTCCACGACCACTGATGCTCTTGCAGGGCCTGCAAAACGTGTTTCAGCCAGTCGTCGGAAGGATCGCGGCGGCTCGGCGCGGAATTGCCGCCAAATTCGCTCACGATCACCGGCAGTTGCGCGCTCGCCTTCTCCATCTTCGCGATCCATTGCGCCACGGTGTCATTCTTGTTGTCATAACAATGATTGGCGTAAATGACGCCACTGCCGTTCGGATCGGCAAGCTGCCTTCCGTCGAGAATGCCCGAAAAATCGTAGGCCCAGTCCAGCCCGCCGGCGATGATGACGTTCCTGGCCCCCGTTGCGCGCACCGTGTCGAGCAAGGCCTGCATGCCCACCGCCTCGTAAGTTCTCGGCGGGCCGGCGCGGCGTCCGTTCGGCTTGTCGGTGATGGTGCCGCCTTTGAGCCAGACGTCCCAGGAAACGTCGTGCGGCTCGTTGTATAGATCGTAAATGACCGCCGGCTGGTTGGCATAAACCGGCGCGAAATCCTTCCAGAAGGCCTGGCTGTTCAAGTCGGGCATGGAATGCTGGCCGATGTTCGTGCCCCACTCGTTGCAATCCGACCAATGCAAATCCAGGATGATGTAGCAACCCTGCGTCGCGCACGTTTCCACCGCCTGTTGCACCAGCGCGCGATACGACTTCCCTTCGTCCTTCTGTTCCGGCGCCCTGCCAAACCAGCGATCCTGGCAAAGGGGCAGGCGGATGATGTTGACGTGCCAGTCCTGGATGGCCACGTTGAGCGTCTTGAGAATATGTCCTTCCCCGTCGCTGGTCCATTCCAGGCTGGCGGCGTTGACCCCGCGCAGCAGCACCGGCTGATTCCGGCTGTTGAGAATCTTTGTTCCGGCCACATGCAAGGGCGATGGCATATTCGGCGCATCCGCGCCCGCGTAACTCCGCGCTGTTGTCAACATTGCGGCGAGCAGGAGGCCCGCCGCGCCAAGCAATTTTCGGGTCAATCGTTTCATGTTAAGCCTTCAAAAAGAAGCCGCGCTGCTTGTCGGTGACCGGCAGGCCCAGTTTTTCCAGCACCTGCATCATGTCCTCCCACACTTTCCGCTTCTCCGTGTTCGCTTGATTGTGGAGGAGATAGGAGGGATGGAAAGTCGGCATGACCGGAATGCCGCGAAAAACCTGGAACTGGCCGCGCAGCCGCGTGATGCCCCCGGGATTGCCCAACAACCCTTCCACGGCGGTCGCCCCCAGCGCGACCATGACGGCCGGGCGGACCAGATCAATCTGCTCCAGCAACCACGGCAGGCAGGTTTTCATTTCGTCCGGCGTGGGCCGGCGGTTGCCGTAAGACTGCCCCGGCATGTCGGGCCGGCACTTCAAAATGTTGGCGATATAGACCGTCTCCCGGGTGAAGCCCATCGCCTTGATGATGCGGGTCAACAATTGACCGGCCGCGCCCACAAACGGCTCGCCCCGCGCGTCTTCGTCGGCTCCCGGCGCTTCGCCCACAAACATCAGCCGCGCATGAATGTCGCCCGTTCCAAAAACCACGGTGCGGCGGGACTTGACCAAATGCGGACACTTCACGCAGGCCAAAGCGCGCTCCCGCACCGCCACCATCATCGCCGCTTTTTCCTCGCGCCCCAATCCCGCCGCCGCCGGCGGAATCGAGGGTGATGGGGAAACCGTGTTTTTCACGGCATCCGGCGGAATCACCACCGGCACGACGGGAGGTTTTTCAACATCAGGAACACGCGGCTCCGACTCCTCCCGAAGGACCGTTGTCACCGCTTGTTCGGCCAGGGGTTGTCGAAGGGCAAACAGTGTTTTTTCCTGAACATGCAGGAATCGGACACCCATTGACTGGAGGGAACGAACGTAATCCTCCGTCGCCTCCAGCGCGCTTAAATAACGACTCATGGGGCGAGTTTACCGCCGCGCCGCCAAACCACACGGCAATCTTGTTAATTGTTGTTCACGCCTTATTCGCAAGGAAGGAAGGGGTTGAATTTGAATGACTTTGACTCCCCGCACAAACTCGCGCAAAATGAACTGGCTGGAAGCAAGCGTTCCATGATAAGCAAAACGTTGATAGTGCTCGCCAACTCCGTGAAGAGGTCGGGGCGATGTCTCGCGGGGAAGGAAGTGGTGCGCACCGGCGACCGATGGAAAGTGGGAGACTGGATTCGACCGGTTGCGACCGCTGAGGGAGGCGAAGTTCCCGTTTTCGGCATGCGACAGGCCTTGGGGCACGAACCGATTCTCTTGGAGATTTTGGAAATCCCATTCGAGCGCGCTGCGGGCCTTCCTGATCAGCCGGAGAATTGGCTCCTTGCGATGCCTCTGCGGGCGAAATCGTGGAAATCACTTGGGCGGTTTCAATGGGCGGAAACACCATCATTGCTCGACGCACCGCAGCAGCTTTGGAGCGATCCGGAGTCGGGTCTTCGGCGGATAAAAGAAGGGTACCCAAGAGCGATGCCCAAACCCGCTTCGCTCTATCTGGTCAAGCCGGACAGAATTGAGAGCATCAGTGTCTGGTCCGAACCCAATCATCCATCCGCTGAATTCAGCATCAAGAAGCGTCGTGTTGTCAGAATCCGTTACGCGGGTGTTCTGCACGAATGCGACATT
>JBKQUF010000041.1:0-20848 GCA_052140285.1 Limisphaerales bacterium
GCTGGAAAAACTGGGCCTGATCAAACTTTTCGCCACTGTGCCGCAATGGGCTTTGTAGCCAGACAAAAACCGGAAACCGCCGGTTTTACTGGCCTTTTTGAAAATCTCCGAGGAAGTTAGGTTAGACAGGGGAAGTGGGACGATCCCAAGGACAGTGCCGCAGGTCGTCGGCAAAAATCGCTTCGCACTGGTTGGCGCGATCTATGCCATGATAAATGGCCCCGGGGTATTGGATGCGCAACTGCCGAAGGATGGGTGCGGCTTAATTCTCTCGCGGGCTTCTGTCAAGGCGGGGACCCGTGCGTGAGGCTACACCGGCACGGCCAGTCTCTCGATACGGGCGATATTGTCCTCGACTTCCTTGAGGCTTTCACAACCGATGGAGAAACAGCAGAGGGCGTCCTTGGCCAGCGCGTAGCGCAAGGCATCGTCGTGCTGGTCGTCCACCAAGCTGCCTTCGCCAAGAACTTTAATGCCGATGGTGCCTTTGCCGTTGGCTTTCACCTGTTTGACCAGCGGCAGGATAACGTCAGGATCGTCGTCCATGCGCTCGCCGGCGGGATTCAGCCGCACCATGCAAACATCCAGCCACGGATGTTTCGACGCCAACTGGGTGGCCTCGACCGAATGAGAACTGATGCCGACGGCGCGGATAGTTTTTTTATCCTTGGCGGCGGCCATCACATCCATCGAACCCTTGTCGTCCTGGTCCCAGGTTGGGCTGATGCGGGTGTGGAGTAGGAGGATGTCGATGTAATCCGTGCCGAGTTCCGTGAGAAAACGGTCAATGTCCTGCTTCGTCTGGTCCGCCGACAAGGCATCGGTCTTGGTGAGGATGGTGACCTTGTCGCGCGGGACTTTTTTCAGCGCCGCCTTGATGGCGTCATGCGTGCCGTAGGCGTCGGCGGAGTCCCAAAAGAAAATGCCTTTATCGTATGCCGCGCATAGCATGTCCACGACACCGCTGACGCCGAGGGCGCGCATCTGATTCGAGTCATGGCCCGCGCCGTAAGTGCCGGTGCCGACTCCCATTCGGGACACTTTGATTTTGGCCGGCCCGAGTTCAATCACGTCGGTGGCATGGCGAATCGGCCCATTATTTTCGGCGCAACCGCCCTCCATCGGCAGGGCGGCGGCGGCGCCCAGCGCCAACGAGCGCCCCAGAAATTCTCGACGATTAATTTTTATCATGCTCCTTGAATTCTTGGTGTGTAATTATGGAAACATTTTCCACCTCCCGCCGTAGAATTGCAACTTCATTTCGCGGCGGTGTCGGTTGGAAGGATATCGGCGGCTTGTTTCACCGCTTCAAGGTTCAGGCTATGCACGGCGACCCGTGCCCGCTCCAGGGCGTCTTTCGAGCCGGGGCCGGCTGATTCCAGCTTGGACAGGATTTGGGCCATGTCGTCGGCCAGTTTCGCAGACGGAGTTCCGGGTTTATGGCAGCGGAGGCAAACCGAAGTCGGCCCGGTGAGCATGGCAATAGTGGCCGGCTGGGTGGCATGAGCGGAGTGGCAGACGGTGCAGCCGGGCAGGCGAGCGGTCTTAAACTCCCGGCCATGCCGCGAGGCGGCGAAGGCATCAAACGTGGACGCGTGGCATTTGGCGCAGGTCTGGGAAACGCGCTGCGGGCTGGCGGTGGAGAGGGGATCGCTGACCGCCCGCGTATTGTGGACGCTGTGGCAATCCACACATTCGGCCGCGTGCCTCCCGGCGGCCAGCGCCTTGGCATGAACGCTGGTCTCGTATTGCGCCAACTGGTCCACGCGTGTCTGGCCGTAATCGCTCATGTAATTGGCATCGGCATGACATTTTCCGCAAAATTCGGGGATGCCCTGGCGTTTGACCCGCACCTTGAATCCCCGGCTCGAATTCATGGAGATGTTTTGGTTGGTTTCAGTCTGGTCGCCGCCATGGCAGTTGGCGCAACTGATCGCGTTGGCATAATGGACGTCGTTGGTAAACTTCAGGCTCATCCCTTCCATGATGCGATGACAATCAAAACAGGTATCCTTGCCGGCACAGTCCCCGCAGGCCAGCAAAGTGATTAATGCAACCAACAGTCCGGGCATCTTCATGGGATTTTTCCCGCCCCGATTTGTTGATGAATCGTGCCGCAAATTTTTTGCGACCACTGTTTCAAGGCCTTTGGGTCGCGTCCTTCCAGAAGCAGGCGCGCCTTCGGTTCCGTGCCGGAATAGCGCAACAATACCCGGCCACCGGCCGCTTTGAGTTCCGTTTCCGCCGCCGAGACCAGTGATAAAATGCCGTCCAATTTTTCGAAGGGGATTTTTTCGCGCACTTTGACATTGGTGACCAATTGCGGAAACCGCGTCCAGCATTTTGCCAGTTTGGACAGGGGGACATCCTTTTCGCGCATAATGCGCAGAATCTGCAGAGCGGCGACCAGACCATCGCCGGTGGTGCTGAAATCGCGAAAGATCAGGTGCCCGCTTTGTTCACCGCCAAAGTTGAAATCGTGCTTCAGCATTTCATCGATCACGTGCTTGTCCCCCACGGAAGTGCGGACAATTTTCCCGCCGGCATTTTTGATCGCCACTTCCAGTCCGGCATTGCTCATCACCGTGGCGACCAGGGTTTTCCCGGCCAACGTTTTTTTCGCCAGCAGATCGAGCGCGGCGATGGCCATGATGTCGTCGCCGTCGATCAACTTGCCGGTTTCGTCGCAAAGCAGGACCCGGTCGGCGTCGCCATCATGCGCAATGCCCAGATGAGCCTGATGCTCGACGACCTGGCGGCAAAGATTTTCCGGGAACATCGACCCGCACTTTTCGTTGATGTTTGTTCCGTCCGGATGATGTCCCAAAACGATGAGTTCAGCTCCCAGTTCGCGCAGGACGCAAGGGGTTGATTTGTATGCGGCCCCGTGGCCGCAATCCACCACGATGCGGAAATTGTCGAGCGTAAGATTTCTCGGAAAGCCGGCCTTGGCGAACTCGATGTAGCGACCGAGGGCGTCGTCAATGCGAACGGCTTTCCCGATTTCCTCGGCGGTCGGCCGTACTTTTTCGATTTCGCCGCTGAAAACCAATCCTTCAACCTGGCTTTCAATTTTATCATCCAGCTTGTAACCGTCGGCGCGGAAAAATTTAATGCCGTTGTCGGCGTAAGGATTATGGGAGGCGGTAATGACGATACCGGCATCGGCACGGAGGCTGCGGGTGATATAAGCGACTCCCGGGGTGGGCAACGGCCCGATAAACAGGACGTCCACTCCCATCGAAAGGATTCCCGAGGAAATCGCGTTTTCGAGCATATAACCGGAAAGCCGAGTGTCCTTGCCAATGACGATTTTATGCTTGCCGTGGCCCCGCGCCTGCTTGTTCAGATTTTTAAAAACGTGCGCGGCGGCGCGGCCCAGTTTCAAGGCGGTTTCCACCGTGACCGGTTCGATGTTGGCGGTCCCGCGGACACCGTCGGTGCCGAAGATTTTTTGGGGGACGTTCATTTGGCGATGGTCACATTCACATCCGGCGGATCGATATTTAAAATGGTGACATGCAGCGGGGCGGCAACCTCCACAAACCGGCTCGATGCGTGCGCGGAGTCGATGCCGGTCAGGTTGACAAAGGCATGGATGCGGTCTGCATTAAGAGTCGCCATGATTTCGGGCGGTCCGTCGATTTCAACCTTCACTTCATCCGGCACAATGTTGGCGCCACGCACATCGGCAGTGCTGGAAACCGCCATGACCACGTTCGTAAACGTATTTTGCACCGACAACAAGCCTGGCGGCGCCCCTTCCTCGCTGAATTTATGCACCGTCAGCCAAATACCAATGGCCATAAAGACCGCAAATCCCTTCCAGTACAAATCGTTGGTCAGCCAATCGCGCATCGAAGTTATTAAAAATCAAAACCGGCGGCGCGTCGAGCGCCGAATCTGTGAAATCAAGCTTTCCAGAATTTCCGCGAGTTGCCGCGTGAAACAAATTATTTCGCGGCGTGCGGCTCGTTTTTTGTGATGACAAGGGGACGCGGCCGATGGCGCTCGTGGAGCCGGTTGCGGAACCAATCGATTCCTCTCCGCGATCTCGGAGGCTGCACGATGAGGGACGTTAAAAACGCGCGGAGTTCCTCCAGGGTCACGCCCCGCACCAACTGGCCCTTGTATGCGTGGGAAATCATCCCGGTTTCTTCGGAAACCACCACCACCACGGCATCGGTTTCTTCACTTAACCCGATGGCGGCGCGGTGGCGGGTGCCCAGCGATTTATTTAAATCCTGGCGTTGGGTCAGCGGAAAAATACAGGCCGCGTAGGCGATCCGGTCGCCTTTGATAATCACGCCGCCGTCGTGGATCGCGTTGTTGGGGAAGAAGATGGTTTCGAGCATTTCCGGCGTCGCCTCGCAATTCACCGGCACGCCGGATTCAACGGCTTCGTGAAGCTGGATGGATTGTTCGATGGCAATGAGGGCGCCGATTTTCACCTCGGACAAACGCTCGCAGGTCTGGATGATGACCTCGACACTTTCGCGCTGTTCATGAGCGGAGGCAAAGAGGGGGATATTACCCAACTCGGCGAGGAGTCGGCGGAGTTCCGGTTGAAAAATGACCAAAACCGCAAAGGCAAAAAACGCCGAGCCATAACCCAGCAACGAACGCAACACGGTAAGGTCCAACAGTTCGGTAATCAACGCCATTGCGAGCAGCAGCACAACGAAGCCGATGACCACCGGCCAGCCCCGCGTGCCGCGCAAAAAGCGGGAGGTGTAATAGATGGCGACCGCGAGGATGAGAATCTCCAACGCGGGCCGCCAGCCATTTTCAACGTAAGGCCAAATGATGTTGATGTAATTGGTCATTTTCCAGCCGCAACCAGAACCGCCCCGGCCATGCGCACGGCCTGAATCGTTTCCGCCACGTCATGCGCGCGGATGATTTGCGCGCCTGACTCCACTCCCAAAATCGCGCACGCCAGCGACGCTGGCAAGCGTTCATTCACATTTCCGCCAACTATTTTTTCGATGAACGACTTGCGCGACACCCCCAAGAGCAAGGGCCGCCTCAATTTTGCAAACCGCCGCAGCGCCGCCAACAACCGCAAATTTTCCCTGGCCGTCTTTCCAAACCCGATGCCCGGATCGAATACGACCTGTTCCGGGGCCACCCCGGCTGCCTTCAACTTTTTGAACCGTTCTATAAAAAAATTTTCCACGTCCATGACAATGTCCCCGCGTCGTTGCCTCGCATGAAGCGCGGGTGGCGCATGCATGCAGATGTAGCCCGCGCCAAACCCGGCGACCACCCCCCACATTTCATCGTCGATCCGGTGCGCGGCAACATCATTGACGATGCTGGCGCCCGCTTCCAATGCGGCCCGGGCCACTGCCGGTTTCATCGTATCGATGGAAAGGGGAATTTTAACCTTCCCCGCCAGTTTCGCAATCACCGGCATTACCCGGCGCAATTCCTCCCGTTCCGGAACGGGCATCGCTCCTGGCCGCGTGGATTCCCCGCCAATGTCCAGGATGTCCGCGCCCTGCTCAACCAATTTGAGAGCATGGCCGACGGCATCTTTTGTCCGGGAGAATTTTCCTCCATCGGAAAAGGAGTCCGGCGTCGTATTGACGATCCCCATGACCAGCGCCGGTCGGGGAAAGACAAATTTAAAATGGCGCGCACGAAACAGCATCAGCACCTACGATTTATGATTTGTGATTGGCGCGCAAACGGAAACTGGCAAAACATTCTCAAACGGACGCATCATAAGGCGCCGCCTCCAAGATGCACCCGTTGGCTTATCAATATGGGTTCGGTTTCGGCTCATTTGGGTTCGTTTGTTGGGGGCAAAATAGCACAGGTTTTTGCTTATCTCATTGAGGGAAAGGAGGTTGACTTTTTTGGGTTTGGGTTCGTTTGGCAAAAATGCCTGTCTGCATCAGGCATGTTTCTGTCATTGGAAATTTTTTTATGAGTAAACATGAGTAAAATAAGGCGAATATGCTGATTTGTTGATAAAGATGAGCAAAATGAGGGAAATTCGGCGCAATTGGCTTCGTGGTGAGAGGATGGAGGGGATGAGAAAAAGCACCAAGCTCCAAATTCCAATGAAGGCACAGTTCGCGGGGACGCACTCAGTGACGAGTGATGGGCGCGCGGTTCCAGGACTCTGAACTTGTAATGGGCCGTTCATTCAGTCGAGTTAAGCATGAAACGGACAAAGTGTAATGTTGCTGGGGAACATAAAATGAAGGCGGAAAGCAGAAAGCGGAAGGGGTGCGTCCGGGTGCGTCCGGGAACTTGAATTGGCACACGAACAATGCCATGCTCCAGCAGTTCAACATGAATGACTTGAATGAATTGACGACGATTACCATTGACCGTGTCCAGCACGGAGCGGTTGCGGGCGGAGAACCATCGGAAGGCCCAAAGGTGGTAATATGCAAATATCAAAAACTGACCCGTTTTCGCCGACGCGGCTGGAACACTCCAGTTTGACCTATGAAGGCGGCAGAAAATGAACCATGCTATGGTTTGACCCCTATTCGGAAATTTCACAGGCAAGCCGGTAGCGCTGACTTCCAAGTCTGCTGTATCGCCCGTCCTCCGTAGCACTGCGGAGAGTGGACGGGTTTCCAAACCCGCCAGTGCCGCGCCTGTTCGACACCCTGCCGATTTGGAAATCGGCGATACAGGTTTGGAAACCTGCGCTACAACGGTTTGGCCCGCGTCCGCCAATGCGGGTGTGAAATATCCGGCTTAAACCTTCGTCCGAAAATATGCGATGGTGTCCGTTAATCCCCTGGCCAGCGGTACCACCGGCTTCCACTTCAGGATTTTCCCGGCCTTGGTAATGTCAGGTTTGCGCTGTTTCGGATCATCCTGCGGCAGCGGTTGGTGGATAATTTTGCTTCTCGAACCGGTCGCGCGAATGATTTCCTCCGCGAATTGCAACATCGTCATTTCCACCGGGTTGCCGATATTCACCGGCAGGCCATAATTGCTCATCATCAGCCGGTAAATGCCCTCAATCAAGTCCGAAACATAGCAAAAGCTGCGCGTTTGCCTGCCATCTCCAAAGACCGTGACGGGTTTGTTTTTCAGGGCCTGGCTAATAAACGCGGGTACGACCCGTCCATCGTTGAGACGCATCCGCGGGCCGTAAGTGTTGAAAATCCGGACAATCCGGGTCTCCACCTTGTGTTCACGGTGATAGGCCATTGTCATCGCTTCGGCGAAGCGCTTGGCTTCGTCATAACAGCCGCGGGGTCCGATGGTATTGACATTGCCCCAATACTCCTCGGTCTGGGGGTGGACCAGCGGGTCGCCGTAGATTTCGGACGTGGAAGCGATGAGAAAGCGCGCCTTTTTATTCTTGGCCAGGCCGAGCGCCTTGTGCGTGCCCAGAGAACCGACTTTCAATGTCTGGATTGGCAATTCGAGATAATCGATGGGGCTGGCCGGCGAGGCGAAATGCCAGACGTAATCCACCGGGCAATCAAGAAATATGAATTCCGTCACGTCCTGCTGAATAAATTTGAAATTTGGGTTCCCGCCCAAGTGCGAGATGTTATCGACGCTGCCGGTGACAAAATTGTCGAGGGCAATGACTTTATGTCCCCTGGCGAGCAACAAATCGGCCAGATGCGAGCCAAGGAATCCGGCGGCTCCGGTAACGACAGACGTAGGTTTTTCTTTTTTCATCGGGATCTTCATGGCGACAGTATTTCTTCAAACGCCCTGATTCGCACCGCGAGGATACCGGAAGGCATTGCCGCGGTTCAATCATTTATGGAACGTCCGTTTACTTGGCGCCGTTGCCGACCAGGACAATGGGAATCGTTTTTAGCAGGATTTTCAGGTCGAGCCAGAGGGACCAATTGTCGATGTATTCGAGATCGAGGCGCACCCAATCCTTGAAGTCCGAGATTTTATTGCGTCCGCTGATTTGCCAGAGGCAGGTCAGCCCAGGTTTGACGCTCAACCGCCGGCGGTGGGCGAAATCGTTGAAGCGGCGGACTTCATCCACGGGCAGCGGGCGCGGGCCGACGAGGCTCATTTCGCCGCGCAGGACGTTCCAAAGCTGCGGCAATTCGTCCAGGCTGAATTTGCGGAGAAACTTCCCGACACGGGTCACGCGGGGGTCGTTGGTGACTTTGAAAACCGGGCTGGACATTTCATTCATGGCCTCCAGTTCATGTTTGAACTGCTCGGCGTTGGTGACCATCGTCCGGAATTTATAAATAGTGAATGGAGCGCCGTTGAGGCCGGAACGCTGCTGTTTGAAGAAAACGGGTCCATTTGAGGTAACCTTGATGGCAAGCGCAATCATTGCGAAGACTGGACTGCCAATAGCCAACAGGGCCAGCGCTCCGGCGAAATCCAGCACCTGTTTGACCACGCTCTGCCAGGAAGCCTCCGGGATGGAACTAAAGATCAGGAGCGGTCGCCCCAGCAATTCATCCAGGCTGGTGCGGGAAATTTTTGTCGTGAAGAAATCGGCCAGCAGCCAGACTTCGACCCCTTCCAATTCGCAGGCTTTGATGATGTTTTCGACTTGCTCAAAATAGGTCCGGCGGGCGTTTAAAATGACGCCACTCACCGCATGGTCATGGAGCATCTCGACCAGCTCCGCCAGCGGCCTGGCCAAATCAAATTGCGCCACAACGGCAATCGTTTCGTCGCGCCGGCCTTCCAAGTCATGGCACATTTGCTCGATTTCACCCGCAGACCCGACCATGACAAAGCGCCGCTTATATTGTTTTTGGGCAAAATTGCTCTTCATTGCCATCCTCAGCAGTTCTTCCTTGATGCAAATCAACACAAAACTGATGACGCCAAAAAAGATGGTCACACTGCGCGGCATGGTCAGATGAAACGCATAGGTGGCCAGGACCAGGCAGATGGTGGTAATCAAACAGCCTTTGAATAGCGGCCAGAGGACCGCGCGCCGTGGCGCGGGAGGAGGGCGGTTATAGAAATTTTGAGATTCCAGGATCAACGCCGCCACCGGCATCAAGGGAAGAATCAGCCATTCCGCCTTGTCAAAGGTATCGCCTGAAATGAACTCAAGCCCAAACCATGACGCGATATTTGGGTCTGTACGAAAAATGAAGGCCACATAAAAGCTGACCGCGACCAGGATGGCGTCAGCCAATTGGTTCATTTGAGCACGAATCTGACGATCACGCCTTAACATGCTTTACACGAAAGAGTTTACAAAATTCGCAGGCAACAGAGAACTTAATTTTTAACGACCAGCGGCAATTGATAATCCGGCACCGACGCAGCGATCAGCCTTTTCATGCGTTCAAAGGCTGCATCCTCTTGTCCCGGCTGACATGGCGAAAAATAACTGACGTACGCCCAACGCTGCATGACCCCCGTTTTCGCCAAATGTTTGGCAAGCTTCCACATCATTTCGAGATGGCTTGGGGTTTCATCGCCATTGGCGACGAACCAAAACACATAGACGCCGTTAAGGTTCATTCTGGGCCCTCCGGTTTGTTGAAAAACGCCGCTTAAGTCCCAGCGAGATACCGATAATTGGTTCGATGAAAGGCCTCCGATGGGGATCATCGTGATGGACTTTTTTCTTTGATTGTAGCCAGTGCCAGCCAGGCAATAATCGGCATTGTGAATGCTGGTGCGGTCAGTGCCCATCAGCACAACGGTGCCTTGAACCCAAAAACCGTCGGGGGCTGTGTACATTCGTTCGGCGTAACTGGTATCCGTTGGCAAATAATCAAGAACCACCTTGGGTTCCGGCACATTCGTCGAAGCGTAATCCAAGACCATCGCTGGCAAATTGATTTTCATCTTTACGCTGTTGGGAATGGGCGTGGCGATTATGCCCGGAGGCCCTAATTGCGGATGGTGTTTCAACCGCACCAGGAGCGCGGCGGTGCCGGCGATAAGCACGAGTGCCGCAAAAAATAAAATCCACTTTTGATCTTTCGCGGGCAATTTCTGTTCCGTTGCTCTGTTTCCGTTCATGGATGCATTATTTCATGCTTTTGATAGCATAATCGGTCAACCGGCTCAATCGAATTTGCCCGGAAAAGAAGTATTGGCGCATTCAGCGAAAAATTTTACTGTCTGGCGGATGAATTGGAAATATTTTCGTCGTTTGTCCTGGATAGATACCCGCGCCAAATTTGTTGACGGTGTTCCAATTGGAGGTTCGTTGCTGGACATCGGCTCGGCAGATGGCGAAACGCTGGGCCATTTTGCCGAACTTCGCCCGGATGTGAAATTATTTGCCAGTGACTTGGCCGGCAGTCCCGAAAAATATCCGGACGGCTGCGTCTTTCATCGCGGCGACATCCAAAAAGATCATTTGCCGTGGCCGGCGAGTTCCATGGATGGCATTACCTGCATTCATCTGGTCGAACATTTAAGCTCGCTCGATTTTCTTTTCGACGAAGCTGCCCGTCTCTTGAAAATCGGCGGGCGGATTTTTATCGAAACCCCCCATGTTAAAACAGTGATCCTACAAAGTTTGCCCGGCGCGTGGGCCGGGACGTTTCCGATGAGTTTTTACGATGATACCAGCCACGTAAAACCAGTGGCCACCGGTGTTCTGGCTCACGCCGCGCGGCGGGTCGGTTTCAAAATTGCAGCTACCGGCACTTCCCGGAACTGGCTGTTTGCGATGAGCTGCCCTTTTTTTATATTTGCGCCGCCTTCCCGACAAAAATACACAGCCAGGCTTCATTGCATCGGTTGGTCGGCTTTTTTAGTGGCGGAACGTTCGAAAACGGCTTGACGGCAAAAAAACAAAATCCGCTTTTGTTTTTTCACGCGGCCGCCTCCAGTTTCTCGCGTTCCTCCAGCCAGCGTCCCAGAAAGAGGAATCCCAAGATGACGGGGACATACGGGAGCAGGCTGGTGATGAAATTTTCATGCACAAAATTCCCGGCCCGCTGCCCTCCCATCGCCGCGGTCAGAATAATCATCAGCATTCGCAATAAATTTCCCAGGACCGCAAACAGCGGCGTCAATGCCATCAGCAACAGCCGTTTCCCGGGGGAGCGAACGAAAACAAAGGCATAGATCGTGCCCAGGAGAAAAATCGCGACCAGACTGCGAATGCCGCTGCAAGCCGCCGCCACTTCATACGCATAGCTGCCGGACGGATCCAACAATTGCGTGCCGTTACGAATAACGTTGACCCCCAGGACATGCGCGCATTTTTCCGTGAGCCAGCAAACCAGTTGTTGCAACGGAAAAGTAATCATCTGGCCCCGCTGGCCCAGTGGCACCGAAAAGATAAACAGCCAATAGGGAAAAAATCCGTGCCGCAGCCACTCGCGTCCCCAAGCCAGGCCCATCAAGCCAAAAATTCCGATAAACAGCGCCGCGATGGAAACGTATTGCTGTTGAATCAGGAAACCGAACACATGCATCAACAGCGCCACCGCCAGGATCAACAATCCCGGCCACCAAGTCTGCAACGGCAGCGCGACCAATTCTTTTCGTTTCCACCAGAACAGTCCGATGACCAGGAGAGGAATCAGATTTCCATGGCCGTCGTCAGCCTTGGGATTCTCATAGGCGTTTTCCAAAATCGCGAAAAGCGACGGGGAATGAACATATCCCAAGACGGGGTTGCCAAAGAATTGAAACAAAGCCAGCCACGCCGCCAATAATCCGAAGAAAAGGCCTTTATTAGGCAGTCGGCGCCAGCAATCCACCGTATCCCGCCACCAATCCGGTGATGACTCGTCGCTTTGTTTTGTGTTCATTTGCGCAAAATTACAGAATTAAGAATATCCGCCAGGGTGCATTACTCAAAGAAAAAAGCCGAAAATGCGGAAATTCTGACATGGATGACCTGAATACGCGGTTTCATTTTCGTGCGCAAGGCTGAAGTTTCATGTTAAATTATTTCACAAATTTATCGTGAACGAAGTCATCCGCAAAAAAATTAGCACGCTGCCGCACAAACCGGGCATCTATTTGATGCGCGACCGCCTTGGCACCGTCATTTATGTCGGCAAAGCCCGCAATCTGCGCAAACGGGTCAGCCAGTATTTTCAGAAGGGCCGCCGGATGGGCTGGGACCTCAAGTTCAATGCGCTGGTCGAGGCGATTTGCGATTTTGATTTCCACCTGGTCCGAAGCGAACCGGAGGCGCTCCTGCTCGAAGGCAAGCTCATCAAGGAATTCAAGCCCCGCTATAACATCAGTTTCCGGGATGACAAACGATTTTTGATGTTAAAGGTGAACCTCAACGATCCCATTCCGAATTTCGCGTTTGCCCGTTTTAAAAAGGACGACGGCGCGCGCTATTTCGGGCCGTTCGTCAATGCCACGGCGGCGCGGAATGTGGTGATGTTGGCGCGGCGGCAATTCAACCTGCGCGGCTGCAGGGTTTTTACGCCCGGCGAAAACGATTACAAACATTGCCTTTACGCGCACTTGAAATACTGCACCGCGCCGTGCGTCGGCAATGTCACGCGGGACCAATACCTGGATCAGGTCAAGGCCGCATGCGATTTCCTGGAAGGCCAATGCCACGAAATGCAGGAACAGCTCGCCGCCGAGATGAAAAAGGCCGCGGGGGCGCAGGATTTTGAGAAAGCCGCCAGCCTGCGCGATTTGCTCCGGGACCTGAAAACCACGACGCGCCGGACTGAAAAATTTGAGCGCATCCCCTATTCCCTGCCGGGAAACGCGCAGCCGCAAAGCGATCTGCAAGAGCTGGCCACCGCGTTGAATTTACCCGCGCCGCCACAACGAATCGAAGCCTTCGACATCTCCAACATCAGCGGCACTTTCGCCGTGGCCTCGATGGTCAGCTTCAAAAACGGACGCCCTGACCGCGCCAATTACCGGCGGTTCAAAATCAAAAGCGTCGAGGGACAGGATGACTTCGCCAGCATGGCCGAGGTCGTGCGGCGTCGCTATACCAGAATATTGCAGGAGAACGCGCCGGCGCAAAAAACGAAGAAAGATGATATGGGCGAGGCTGTCCCGGAGGAACTGCAAAAGCTGGTGGATGAAACAAGCCGCAAGGTGAAACGGCGGATTCCCGTCCGGAATTTCGAAATGCAATCCGGCTCCTCTCCCCATGAACCCGGGGGGCCCTCACCTCACCCTGGCCCTCTCCCCTCCCATCCGATGGGAGCGGAGAGGGAAGAGCAGGCGAACGCGCATAGTCACTCGGAAGCCCCACGGCAGAATACGACAGGTTCAGGGGGGCAATGCGCGAATCCTTCGGGGAATTCTCTCCCCGACCTAATCCTCATCGACGGCGGCAAAGGACAGTTGGGAATGGCCGTTGCCGAACTCAAAAAGCTCGGCTTGGAGAAGCTTCCCGTCATCGGCCTGGCCAAGGAATTTGAAGAAATCCATCTACCGGAACGGGACGAACCCTTGCGGCTGGGGCTGGAACACCCAGCCACAAAATTGTTGCAGCGCATTCGGGACGAATCGCACCGGGTGGCCAATTCCTACAACGCGCAATTGCGGCTCAAACGCATTTCCGAAAGCGTGCTGGACGATTTTCCCGGCATCGGCGAGCGGCGCAAAGCGGCCCTGCTGAAAAAATTCGGGTCGGTCCGCCGCCTACAACTGGCCACGGTGGAACAGATTTCCGAGGTGCCTGGTTTTGGTGGCAAAGCGGCAGAGGAACTGAAAAGATTTTTGGAAGCGCGGGCGATTGCTCCGGCTTGATTAAAACGCAACCGGAATCCGGGTTGGAAACTTAATGCGTCAGCAGACTGCGGACGGAAATGTCCTCATCAATTTCCTCCCAATGAATCCCGACACCCCCGCCGATGAGCCGCCAGTTTTTGCGCTGCCTGGCTGTCGCGTTGCGCAATCGTGGAAACCATTCCAGCGGCGCGGACACTTGCCGCCCGTCGGCCAGCGTGACCACCAGCGAATTTTCGCCAAAAGCCACGTCCACCGCGTCCGCCACAGATTTAGCGATTGTGGTATTCATTCCAAGCCAGTATAAACTGTTCGCGGTATTCTTCAACCATTTCGCGCAAAGCCGTCAACTCATGGCTGCGAAACGCCCGCGATTCGGCCAACTCAACCATGGGTTCAAGCCAGAATTTCGCATATTTTTCCGCGCGCTCCACGTGAATGTGTGGTGGTTCGTGACCTTCGCGGCTGAAAAAGAAAAACCGAAACCCCCGCGTCCGCATGATTTCCGGCATGGCAAAAGTTTATTGCCTGGAACTTTTGAAACAAGTGGAAATTTCCTGTTGCTCAATCTCCTCCCGCAAATGGTTTTCGAGTTCCTCCAGCGGCACCGGCGCTTCGATTCCCGCCGCCAGCATTTGCCGGCGCCATTCCGCGATTGCTTCTTCAATGTTAAACATATTGCTCCTTCCCATTCACGAACGGGTCGGCACCTCTTTTTTCCGCACGGCGGTTTCTATTCCCCAGAATAATCCGATACATGCTCCCATTGAGGGAAGTAATGCCCAAAGTAATGTCACAAACAATTGGCCCACCGTGAAGTCGTAATGAGGCAGGATGAGGCAAAGGAAGGCCAGCCACCAAAGTGCCGTCGGCGCGATGTAGATAAGGTGAATGGCGTCTCTCGCGCGCTTGGTCGGAATGACTGGAAACAGTCGGTAACTCAATCGCCCGCTCCAGGCGAGCAAAGAAAATGCGGCCACCGCAGCCAAAGCGACGATGAGTTGGCCGGGAGTCATTTCCCAATAAACGCCGTGTTTGGAAAAACCAGCACTGGCGAAGAATATCGGAACCAAGCCGGTTGAAGCCACGAGCATGATTTCCACATGTTGCCACAGGCGATCTTCTTTGATGGCTTCAACTTTCCCGAATTCGTTTTGAACAGCCTGCGCCGGCCCGATCTTCTGCACCGAAGCCTTGAATGCTTCCATTTCGCTCAAGCCTGATTCGGTCTGGCGCTCAATTTCCTCGCGCAGATGACTTTCCAATTCCTCCAGCGGCACAGGCGTTTCGATTCCCGCAGCCAGCATTTGCTTCCGCCATTCTGCGATGGATTCTTCGAGGTTAAACATATTGCTCCTTTTTCAATCCGGCCAAAACCGAATGCACCAGCAACCATTGCTCTTGATGTTTTACCATCGCCGCCTTCCCGTCCTTTTTCAGCGAATAATATTTACGCTTGCGCCCGGTTTCACTCTCCGCCCAGCGCGATTTCAGCAAACCGCGCCGTTCCAGCCGGTGCAGGACGGGATAAAGCATCCCGTCCGTCCACTGCAATTTGCCGCCGGAGCGTTGCTTGACCTCCTGGATGATGGCGTAGCCGTAGCTTTCACCCTTCGCGAGCAGCGACAAGATGAGCGGCTCGGCGGAGGCGGCGACGAGTTCTTTGCGAATCATAGGGGCACTATACATAGACTTAATATGTATGTCAAGCAAAAATTTGTTAAAAGAATTTCATGGCAATTCATGCCATTTCTGCCTTAATTCCCTCCATGAATATTCAGGTAGCCGTCCTCTGCGACGCCGCGACCGATGACCACGGCAAACTCAATCTCCTCGGCGCGTTCGATTCCATCCTCGCCTCCCAATTGCCCGTCATGCACCCGCAATGCACCGTGGCCCTGCGCGTGACCTTTGTTTCCGGCGACGAAGGCAGCCGCCGGCTCAAGCTGAATTTCGTCGATGCCGACGGCAGGAACATCATGCCGGCCATTGAGATTCCCGTGCCGGTGGAGATGCCGGACGACGCCCATTTTCTCACGCGGAATTTCATCGTGAACATCCAGGGGCTGAAATTCTCCGAATTCGGCCTCTATTCGGTGGATGTGCGGCTGGATGACAAATCCCAGGCCAGCATCCCGCTGTGGGTCAAAAAGCTCACGCCGCAGACTTGAGATTTTTGATCGTGCTTCCCGATGTTGGGGCTTGGAATTTGGCATGGGGGTCGTTAATAATCGCGCATGGCAAATTCAAATCATGACACCGTTCTGCAGCTTGAGCTGCCGGGCATCAAAAAACTGAAAAGCGGCAAAGTGCGCGAGGTGTTCGACCTTGGCGACAAACTTCTGTTTGTGGCGACCGACCGGATTTCCGCCTTCGACGTCATCATGCCCAACGGCATTCCCCGCAAAGGCGAAGTGCTCACGCAAATCTCGCATTTCTGGTTTGCGCAAACGGAATCGTTCCAGCCAAACCACCTAATTTCCAAAGCCAACGAGCCTTTGCCAAACAATCTCCAGCCGTTTGCGGACAAACTGGCGCGACGTTCGATGATTGTGAAAAAATGCCAGCCGCTGGCCATTGAATGCGTCGTCCGCGGCTACCTGGCGGGGAGCGGCTGGAAGGAATACCAGAAATCGCAGACGGTTTGCGGCATCACATTGCCGGCCGGGTTGAAGGAATCCTCCGAATTGCCCGAACCGATTTTCACGCCGGCAACCAAGGCCGAAACCGGCCATGACGAAAATATCTCCTTTGAGGAGGCAAAGAAAATTGTCGGCGATGCCATCGCGGAACAGGCGCGCGCGGCGAGCCTGAAAGTCTATAATTTCGCGCGCGAATATGCGCGAAAACGGGGCATCATCATTGCCGACACGAAATTTGAATTTGGCCTGGACCACAACAACCTGATTTTGATTGATGAAGTGCTGACGCCTGATTCGTCGCGTTTCTGGCCGGCGGACCAATACACGCCCGGCAAAGGCCAGCCGAGTTTCGATAAACAAATCGTGCGCGATTATCTCGAAACACTCGATTGGGACAAGACACCGCCCGGCCCCCAATTGCCGGATGATGTCGTAGCCAAGACGACCGCAAAGTATCTGGAGGCCTACGAAAAATTGACGGGGAAGAAGTTGTAAAGAGTTCAGTGGAGAGAAATCTGAGTTGAGGGTTTGATGAGGGGAGCAGGGACATCGCGCTGCGATGTCTTGGACGCCGCAGCGCAGGCGTCCGAACCTCCAAAAAAGTCTCCACAGGCGATGGAAGAGAGGAAGAAATCGGCGTCGGGTTCATAATTTTTCCGGTTCATCACTTTGATTGGGCTTGACCGGTTTGACCGGGGGGACGAATTTCTTAATAATATCGTCCATCTCTTCCAGAGACGAGCCGGAGTTAATGATCCGCTCGGAAGAGCCGGATTCGCAATAGGTGTGGTTTTCCAAAATTTCGCCCGAGGGCAACTTGACTGACTCAATGCGTTCATCAGTTTTTTCGTCAGAACAGCCAAACAAACCGGCGCGCAAAACGAGCGCGAGGGAGAGGATGAGTTTGGATTTCATGGTTCGCCGGCTATTTTTATTTCATGTCAATATCATGGCAGTATAACCTTCCGTCCAGGCTCACCACCACGCCCACAGCATCATCCCCCTGCTTTCTGGGAAATTTAAAAGTGAGAATATCGTTGCTCCAACCGGCATTTCCAGCCCCTCCCGTAGTCTGCCTGCCAGCGCGCGTACACCTGCCCATCCTCCACGCTCATCGTATAAAATGCCCGAATCCAGTCTGTCCGATGGTTCTGCAGCACCCGTTCATCACCCCGCCACGGCCCGCCGCGATAAAGCTCCTCAACAGCGAAGATGATGTACTTGGGCGTCAGCCCAATCGCCAGCCAATAACCGCCCGGGCAGGAAACGTTCCAAAGTTTTTTACCCGTGTCCTCGTCAATCAACTCATAATGGTAATCAAATCCAATGTTGCTGGCGTAAAGACATTGGTGCGTCCCGGAAATCCATCCGATGCTGTGCGCATTTGGCCCCAGGTCCGGGCTGGCATGAGGATGCAACAGCGCGCCGTCCGGCCCCACGAGTCCCGATCCGGCATCTCCCCGAAACAGAACCGCACCATTGGTATCCATTGTCACGATTTGCGTGGTGGTCCTCGATTTATCCTTACAGATCATCAAGCTGGCGCTGCCGTCATCATTCAACTGGATTTCATCAGCCAAATGTTGGACGAACGGGCCGACGGTATGGGCCAGCTTACCGTGAACGTAGATGTCCTCGGCTACCATCCCTCCTTGCGGATGATATTCGTGAACGAAAACGCGGCTGTCCGGCGTTGACGTAATGTAGCCTGACATGCTGTAGCGCGACGGGACGTATTTAGGCGCGGGGGGCAAGTGGATTTCCCAATCCTCGTTGACTCCAAGAATGATTTCCCCATGCCCAATAACGTCAACAAACCCGGGCTCTATGTTATCAACGTCGGCTTGCCGTTTGATCTGCCCATTTTGGGCAAACCAAGTGACGGTGGTTTTGCCAAATTCCTTAGATACTTGGACGTAAGGCGCCAGCCAATAAGTTTCAACCTTGACCTGATTTTGCCCGGGCAATTCAGGGCCAAACGACGGCGGCGGCATGGAAACTGGCTGACCAAATGTAGTGCCGCCCAAAACGAGCGCGAGGCAGAGGAGGAGTTTGGAATTCATGATTTAATCATTGATACTCCAATCCAAATACGGCTTGGAAATTTTACTGATAATATCTGTCGATCGCTCTACTATCACCTTCTGCGTCGGATCAGCGGAACTGAAATCAACATCAACCTTGACGTATGGACAGTCGCGATAAACAAATGTCCCCTGTTCGGCAGTTGAAATGCCGCCTTCTGTTGTAAATGTTGTCATCAGATCCGCGCGTGTCATTCGAGGTTTGATTTTCTGGCACTCGATCAAGATGTCGGAAATCTGTTTCGTGAGATTGGTGGCAACTTCATTGCCAGGAGGTTTCCTGGATTCAAACAGGGCTTTTATTTTCTGCATTCGATCTAAAGAAAGTCTCGCCTGCCGCATGACGTTTTCCAATTCGCTTTGATCTTCCTTGGAAGTTGTGTAATTAAACCGCAAGAAATTCCCCGCAAAGATATTGGCCGACTGGTCTATATTGCGCAGTCGCGTTTGAAAAAGTTCTCGCGCCGCCTTCTCTTCATTCTGCTTTAGCGCCACTTCGTATTGCACGCGAATTTCCGGCTCCTTTATGTCGTTGGGGTCCACTCCCGAAGGATAACGCATTCCACCCAGCCCGGGAGGACTCAGGTTCATGGCGGGCAAATTTGTTGGATTATCGTAGTTTGTATCAATGTTTTGATCAATCACCGCTAAAAGTTTGAACAACATTCTTGTTTTTTCCCGGCGAGCGACCGACGGGGGCACGGTTTTATCCACTCCCGGCTCAGGAATATTTCCCACGGCCACATACGCCGCTTCGAGTTGGTCAATGGATTTGGTCCTTTCAAACTCCGCCAGCAGGTTATCGGCTTGAATGATCGGGTTTGTCATTGCAGAGATATTCTCATCATTTTGAATAACGCCAATTTCGGCGGCGGACGTCCACGGCAGCCCGTTGATCTCCGAGATGGCTTTGAGTTTGATAAAGCGGCATTTTACCGGGTCGAAGGTTTCGATCTTTTCGTCCTTGCCAGGCTCGAATGCGCCTTTCTTGACGGGTTGACCAAAGTTCGTGCCATTGTCACTGACGTAAAATTCATAGTCCTTGATGGTGCCGTGGTCCGATTCATCCTGCCGGGGCAGGTAGGTGAAGCCTTTGATGACGGAAGGCGGAACCAGTTCAATGACGATTTCGTGGGGAAGACCGGGACTGTTCCCTTTCCATTGAGTATCCCAAAAGGTTTTGGGGTTGCAATCCACAGCGTTGGCTGCGTAACCGTTCTCGCCGTTGGTTTCCTCACTGTCCACTCTTACGACCTCGAGTCTAATTTTTCTTTCCAGAATTTCCACTTCCTTCACATCCTCGAAGTTGTCTGCGCAGGTGACTTTAACCTTGTAATCCAATTCGCCATATATGCTCGACATTCCCATCAATGTGAAAATCTTAACCTGAGACGTCTCTTCTTGAAATGGCCCCCTCATGCCATATAAAGAAATGGGGCCGTATTTCCCGCCATGAGCCTTCTCGTAATCCATCATCGCTTTTACGTAAGCATCATTGTCCTTCTGTCTTTGTGTTTCGAGCTTCGCCCACATCTCAGCGTCTCTTTTGGCCTCCGGCGCGAGGATTTTAACGATTTCGCTCACAGGATACGGTTGATAAGCGTTTATCCGGTTATAAGTTGGCGGCAATGGGATGACGAGGTCGTTCGACTCGTTGTGCAGCCAAATACCCAAAAAAGAAACGATGTTCATACCTATCAAACCGACTTCGTAATCATTCGTCTGGACTTGCGGCCGTTGTTCCGCCATGCGCAAGGCCTTGACAGCGTTTACGATGTATCCACCTTTGGAACCATCGCCCAGGCTTGTACATTTCAACGCTTTTCCGGTTGTGTCGGCTTCCAAATCAACGCTTCCCACGACGTTGCTGCTGTGCGTGATGACGTAAACCCAATTTTGCTCCGGTTCAAAGACGGACGCCAACTGTGTGGTTGCCAGATTCATTTGAGAAGCAGAATCCCGCCAAGCAACGGAAACAAACCCACGGCCAGCAGCGCCGCGCCCAGCGGACGGTTTGTGCTGACGGGAAATTGCGGTGGCTCGGCTTGGTCAATAATTAGAACCATTTCAGTTTTGGCGTCTGGCATATCAATTTTCAGCGCCTCAATTTTTTTAGCGAGCAATTTGTGCAACCGAAGCATCTGTTCGCTATTGGTCGGTTGGAGCGAAATCTGTTTTTCTTCGTCTTGATATTGCCGCTGCAAAATCTGAAGACCCTGCACTGTCTCTTTCTTTAGGGACTGAATGCGATATTCTTTGTAGCTTACTCCAATGGCATTGGCCACGTCAGACGCTTCTTTCGGGTCGTCGCTGTAATATGTGATGTCAACCATTTTGGTGTTGCGCACTAGTGTAGTGTGTCGCAAATGGCTAGACATATGATCTCCGCTTTTTCCGCTTTTTGCGTTGCGACCAACCGGGTTTGACCTCGTCCAACTTCTGGCGGGCTCGCTCAATCTTGGCCATAATTTTTTCCACCGTAGCCGTCCACACGAAAGG
>JBKQUF010000042.1:0-29907 GCA_052140285.1 Limisphaerales bacterium
CCGGCGCTGCAATTGGAAAACCATGGAAAATCAAGCGTTGCTCCGGGCGGCAAGATGCCGCCCTCTACGGCAGACAGGATGTCCGCCGCTACGACCCCGGCGCAGTTTGATTTTTCAGACACGCTCTTAAAGAAATACTATGAAAAAAACCTCGAATATCCCGTTTTCCCAAGCCAGACTGACCTGCGGTCAAGCTCAGAAGTGGCTGAACATGACATTAAAGTATTGTTGGGTCTGTGGCAGTGACGACCTTAAATGGCTTGACCCGTGGTTCGCGGTAGCACACATGCCAATTGACAGAATTGTCCTGGATGCCATTAAAGGCGACAAAGTTGAAGCAACACTACCCTCTGTGGTTATTGTCCGCTGCATCTGGCCTGACGCATCATGAATCAGGAAATTTGCCAGACATGGACGGACTAATTCTCATCAGCGCATTCCTACTGACGGCGAGCGTGATTTTTGTCACAAACTGGCTGGCGCTGATGCCGTGGCGGCGCAACAAGGACAAACATTGGTCGGAACAAGCGCGGTTGGCGTATCCGGTCATTGTGGCAGCCCGTTCCAATCTGTGGACGGTTCCAGGCGTTCTGGCGCTGTTGGTGGTGCTGGTATGGCCGGATTCATCACCGCTATGGCTCTTGACGGGCATCGCCTCTTTGTTGGGTGCTTATACAGGAACTTTTCCATTGGATCATGAGCTTTTCCCGAGGATTTCATTCCGATACAGGTTGCGCCAAGCCGCCATCGGGATTCTGCTCCGATTTTTGGTCTGGTTCGTCTTCTTGGGGGCGGCAGTGTTAATGCCCGATACCTTCAATCTAATGGGTTTTGCGATCGGCTGTGGGGTGGTCGGCCTGTGGGTGATTTGGTCCCAAGGAGGTTTGGTTTGGCTGGGGCGCGTGCTGGGATTGTTCCAACCGGCACCGGAGCGGCTGCGGAGGATTGTCGCCGACACATCAGCGCGGATGAATGTAACCTATCGCGAAGTCTGGTTGATGCGTTCCCCATCGGCACAGGCATTTGCGATGCCCGGCGCCCGCAAACTGCTGTTCACGGAGCGTCTGCTGGAATTGCTTTCCGATGACGAGGTGGCCGCAGTCTGCGCGCATGAACTGGCGCACCTGACCGAATCCAGGGCGGACCGCTACTCGCGTTCCGTCCAGATGCTGGCGTTTCTGCCGTGGATTTACTTCAATCCATTGACTCACGCTTTTGGCCCCACCTTTGGCTTTTTTGCTTTTTACGGTCTGTTGTTAACCACCATTGGGGTTCCTCGCATTTACCGGAGAATCAGCCGGAAGCTGGAGTCGCGGGCGGACGAGATGGCGAAAGCCAACGAGGGTGATGCCGGAACCTATGCCCGGGCATTAGCGAAGCTGTATGCAGATAATCTGTCACCGGCTGTCATGACAAAGTCGCGGTCAACACATCCGCATCTTTATGACCGGCTGCTGGCCGTCGGCGTGACGCCGGACTTCCCACGACCAGCAGCACCAAGTTTAATGGCGTGGCATGGGCATATTTTTTCGGGGCTGGTGGGACTTTTATTTGTCGTCTTTGCGATAAGCCTGATGAATTTTTGAGATGGAGCGGGTTGAAAGGAACATTGGACAGCCTTTGTCGCACCTGAGGAAATAAAATTGCCCGCATGAAAGAACAAATTTACGAGCCAGTCCGGGAATTTGAACGGCAGACCAGTTATTGTCCGCTGTATCTGGCCTGGCAAATCGTGGATGAGGCGAGCAACTATTTTCGCACTCGCATCCCTGAAGCATACGCGGACAGACTCGCCCAGCGGGCCGAAGTTGCGTTTGCCCATGATCCCTCCTGGGCACGAGAAGCCGTGCGGCGCACCGGGCGTCGAAACCGCGAGTTCATTTTGCAGTTCATGCGCCATTGGCTGGCCGGTCTCCTGGCCAGGGAAAATCCCATCATCTTCCGCCGACTCCCCGAAAGTTACAAAAGGGGCCATCCCTTGCCGGAAAGGCCACTGGTCATGGAGCCTCTCATCGCAACCTTCTCCCTAAAGCGGAAAGAGAGAAGTATTCGTCCGCGTTTCGTTCACGGCTGCGGACTTCTTGACTCTTGGCGATAAACGAGCCGGAAAAATTGATTTCAGTGTTGCGTCCGAATTCACCGGCGTCTTGGAGATGGCCGGTCCCACAAAGCAGGAGGGCTGACTCCGCTTTCCCCCGCCATCCGTGCAAGTCAGTCAAAATTGATTTGTCCGCCCCCGGTTCCCGCGATAAACTGACCGTTCTTATGCAGCAGGCAAACCTTGGCATGATTGGTGGCGGCACTGTGGGCAGCGGCGTGTTTCACGCCCTCCAACAGAACGGCAGCCTGCTTTCTTCGCGCATCGGCGTCAACATCGCCATCCGCAAGGTCGCCGTCAAGGCCGTCGATGAACCGCGCCCGTACCGCATCCCCAAGTCGATCATGACCACCGATTGGCGCGAGGTGGTCAATGACCCGCAGGTCCAGATTGTGGCTGAACTGGTCGGCGGAACAACCCTGGCCAAAGAGATTATTTTGTCCGCCCTCGCCCTCGGCAAGCCGGTCATTACCGCGAACAAGGCGCTGCTCTCCAAGCACGGCGAGGAGCTTTTTGCGGCGGCGAAAAAATCCGGCGCGAATTTGTATTACGAAGCCAGCGTTTGCGGCGGCATTCCCATCATCAAATCCCTGCGCGAAGGGTTTGTCGGCAATCATATCCAGGCGCTCTACGGCATTGTCAATGGCACCTGCAATTACATCCTCACGCGAATGAAGCTCGAGGGCGCGGATTTCTCCGACGTGCTGGTTGACGCGCAAAAGCTTGGCTACGCCGAAACCCCGCCGGACCTGGATATCGACGGCTGGGATTCCCAGCACAAGATCGGCATCCTGGCTTCGCTGGCGCACGGATTTTGGGTGCAACCGGAGAAAATTTACGTGGAAGGCATCCGCCACGTGACGGCGGTGGACATTAAGTTCGCCCGCGAGTTGGGATACACCATCAAGCTGCTGGGGATTGTCAAAAAACTCGAAAGCGGTTGCCGGGTGCAGGCGTCCGTTTATCCGACGTTGATTCCCAACGGGCACGTGCTCGCGAGCGTCAACCAGGTTTTCAACGCCGTCTTCGTCCGCGGCGATATTGTGGGGGACACGTTATTTTACGGGCGGGGCGCGGGCAAAGACGCCACTGCCAGCGCGGTCTTGAGCGATCTGGCGGACGCGGCGTTGGACCTGAAATTCGGGACCCCCAGCCGGGTGCCGCCGTTTGTTTCGCATGAGTGCAAAGGAATAGCGGCGCCCATCGCCGAAGTGGTATCGCAGTATTTCGTGCGGCTCAACGTGGTGGACAAACCCGGCGTGCTTGCGCGAATCGCGGCGATCTTCGGCCAATCGGGAATTGGCATTTCTTCCGTGATCCAGCCCGAAGGCCACGAGGGCGCCAGCGTGCCGCTGATTTTCATGCTGCATTACGCGACCAACGGCGCGGTCACCAGCGCGCTGAACAAAATCGGACGGCTTCCCATCATCAAAAGCAAGCCGGTGATGCTGCGCGTCGAAAATTTTGAGTAACGCTCGCGCGCCATCCGATTATGTCCCTTCTTTTTCGCAGCACCAACGGCCAGTCGCCTTCAGTCAATCTGCGCGAGGCGTTTTTGCTCGGCCTGGCCCCGGACCGGGGACTGTATCTCCCGGAATCATTCCCAAAACTTTCCGCCGATGAAATTGCGGGGTTCGCGCGATTGTCCTATCCCGAAATCGCCATCCGGGTTTTGTCGAAATACACCGGCGGGATCATTTCCGACGACGACTTGGCGGCCATTTGCCGGGCGGCCTATAACTTTCCCGTCCCCCTGGAAAAGGTTTATGGTCGCGTCCGCGTCATGCGGCTCGACCAGGGGCCGACGGCGTCGTTCAAGGATTTTGCGGCCCAATTCATGGCGCGGCTCATGGGTAAATTTTTGCAGGAGGACCGGCGTGAGCTGACTATTCTCACGGCCACCAGCGGTGATACCGGCGCGGCGGTCGCCCACGCCTTTCACAACGTGCCCGGCATTCGCTGCATCGTTTTGTTTCCCATCGCCGAAGTCAGCTTGTCGCAGCGCAAATTGATGACCACGCTGCGAAACAACATCCGCACCGTGGCGGTTGACGGAAAATTCGACGACTGCCAGGCCATGGTCAAAAGCGCTTTTGCCGATGCCGACTTGAAAGGCATTCCGCTCTCCTCCGCCAACTCCATCAATATCGGCCGGCTCCTGCCCCAGAGCGTTTATTATTTTTACGCCGCCTCGCGGCTGGCGCAGCCGGGCGAACCTATGGCGTTTTCCGTGCCCAGCGGAAATTTTGGCGACATGATGGGCGCCATCGTGGCCCGTCAAATGGGCTTGCCGATGAAAAAAATCATCGCCTCGGTGAACGACAACGATTCCTTTCCGAAATTTCTCGGCAGCGGGGTTTATCAGAAAATTTCCCCCTCCCGCAATTCGGTTTCCAACGCGATGAACGTCGGCCATCCCAGCAACCTGGCGCGCCTGGTGGCAATTTACGGCGGCCAAATGGATGAGACGGGCAAAATCAGCCGGATGCCGGATTTGGCGGCGATGCGGCGCGATTTGTTTTCCAGTTCCATTTCCGACGAGCAGACGCGCGCGACGATCAAGTACGTTTGGGATAAATATCGTTTGTTGTTGGAACCGCACGGCGCGGTCGCCTGGCGCGGCTTCGAGGTCTGGCAGCAGTCCGAGCCCTTGGGCGATTCCCCGGCGGCCATCCTCGAGACGGCCAATCCGGCCAAATTCCCCGAGGAAATTGAGCGGATGATGGGATGGTCGCCCGATGTTCCCGCCGCCATGGAAGCGGCGCTAAAGTTGCCGGAAGATTTTGACCGGATGGAAGCGGACTACGAAAAGTTCAAATCTTATTTGATGAAGACATATTTGTGATTGATTTTCGGCGCCTTTGGCCTTTACCTGTTGCTCCGAGGTTAATCCTAACCCGAAAATAAAAATCACATGGCCTATAAAGACGTTACTCCGCCCGCGGGCGAAAAAATTTCCATCACCAACGGCAATCTCACCGTCCCGGACCATCCGGTCGTTCCGTTCATCCGCGGCGACGGCACCGGCCCCGACATCTGGGCCGCCAGTGTCCGGGTCATGGATGCCGCCGTCGCCAAGGCTTATGGCGGCAAAAAGAAAATTTCCTGGTTCGAGGTTTTTGCCGGGGAAACCGCCAAAAACAAATTCGATAATTGGCTGCCGGATGACACCGTGGAGGCGTTCAAGGATTATCTGGTGGGCATTAAAGGCCCCCTCACCACGCCCGTCGGCGGCGGCATCCGCTCGCTCAACGTCGCCCTGCGCCAGATGCTGGACCTGTACGTCTGCCTGCGCCCCGTCCAGTATTTTACCGGCGTTCCCTCGCCGGTGAAACATCCGGAAAAGGTCAACATGGTGATTTTCCGCGAAAACACCGAGGACATTTACGCGGGAATTGATTTCGAGGCCGGCAAGGAAGCCGCGCTAAAGACGATTGAATTTATTAAAACGAATTTTCCGAAGGATTTCAAAAAAATCCGCTTTGGCGAAACGCCTGAAGTCGTCGGCGTCGGCATCAAGCCGGTTTCCAACACCGGCACGCAACGCCTCGTCCGCTCGGCCATCGAATACGCCATTGCCAGCAAACGCAAGAGCGTGACGATTGTTCATAAGGGCAACATCATGAAATACACCGAAGGCGCCTTCCGCGACTGGGCCTACGATCTCGCCAAGACGGAATTCGGCGCGGTGGAGATCGACGGCGGTCCCTGGTGCAAGATACCCGAAGGCAAACCCGGCGCGGGCATCATCATCAAGGACGCCATCGCCGACATCACCCTCCAACAGGTCCTCACCCGCCCGACGGATTTCGACGTCATCGCCACGTTGAACCTGAACGGCGATTACCTGAGCGATGCGCTGGCCGCGCAGGTCGGCGGCATTGGCATCGCCCCCGGCGGCAACATCAATTACATTTCCGGCCACGCCATTTTCGAAGCCACCCACGGCACGGCGCCCAAGTACGCGAACAAAGACGTCGTCAACCCCGGCTCGGTGGTGTTATCCGGTGAAATGATGTTTCGCTACCTGGGATGGCCGGAAGCCGCGGATTTGATCTTGAAAGGCCTGAACGGCGCGATTGCCTCCAAGCGTGTGACGTATGATTTTGCGCGGCAGATGGAAGGCGCCACCGAGATCAAATGCTCCGCCTTCGGCGACAACATTATTTCTCACATGTAAGGTGGTGCGCGTAGTCATCGTTGGTTGTCTAACGTCCCAAGATTGAGTAATCCCGATTCTTCGCGATTGGCTCCAGTTCGGTTTTAAGCCGGCGGTTTCTCATCTTTGCTATTCTGCAACCAATCTGATCGATCAAAATATGGCCCGGGATTCCGGCGTCGCTCCGCGACAGCCAAATGCGCATTAGATAGGTTATCCATTATAAACGTCGAGGAACCAGTTTTTAACCCGCCCTCATTCCGGCCTTCTCAAGGTCTGAGAAGCAGTCAATTGAAGTCAGAAATGCACCGGTCCACCGCGTCTGTCTAACCGGTTACGGTCTTAAGCAGTTGTCTCTGCTGCCGCTCTAAACTTGTGCAAGACAGCTATTTCTTCAGAGAACGAAATGACTCCGTTTTGAAGATTTGGCTTCCACGCTTTGGCGTCGACATAGCTGTTCCAAGCTGGTAGGAAAGCGTCGAAATGCTTTGTGTGATTAACTGTGTCCAAATACGCCGGAGTTCCCATGGCATCAGACTGGTCGTAATCCAAATCTGGTCGCGTCAGGTAATACTCCAAATATGTTTTTAAATAGGTGAGGCTCTGAGGAGCGTTGAACTCCGCGAGTGCTACACAATAATATGTTCCGGCGAAGCACAAGTCGCTCCGGAGGAGCAATCGACCGATATGGTCTTCAAGAAAAGTGAAACGCTTCAGCGCGGCGAAAAATGCGCCTGTCAACCGAGGTCGCCAATTAAATTCGGTTAGGAGCCGTTCCACAGTGTTTGGGGTGATCTGATGATAAATTGCTTTCAATGGTTTAACAACACCTGTTTCTGCGTCGCGAAAGGAGGTTCGGTAAAAGGGGACGACCCATTTTTCGCACTCTTCTTCTGAAAGCACTTCTGGAGCACTGGGGACCTCAAGCGTGCTAAACGGGCTTCGGTGAGCCACCGTCGCACCGCGAACGTGCCGAGCCACAGCGCTTTCGTCAAAGTCGTTCATTTCGACTTCCTTTCTAAAACTCGCCGCCTCATATATTCGTCCTGCCGCTTCATCAGGTCTGCAAGGTGTGACACCGCTTTGCGCATCGCCACCTCGTCTCCGGGCGTAAAATCCAGAACTGCATTCTCAGGCTGACGAACAAACCCGGTTAAATCGTCAAAGCAAGTCCTGCATACTAAATTGAAATGATCACCTGAAACTGGAGAAAATGAGGCACCCCAAGATAACTCGGCGGGCGCGCCGCAATACTTGCATTGCCCTGCTCGAACTTTTTCCTGGAAGCGCTGCATGAAGCCACCGAGTACCGAATCCTGCGCCAGACAAACCTGACATAAACTCCTGCCCTCGCCAGCCTGACCACCGTGACAAATGTGGTTGGTGGCAGGACGCTTGTGGCAGTTGTCACACAACTTCTGATCTTCGTCAGCCATTTAGCGCAAACGTCGCCACAGCTGTCAACCACCGCAATACAATCCTTAGCCCCCTGAACCCCGATGTTCCTCGACACGTCCGCCGGTTTCTTCCTTCTCCCCTCAACGGGGAGAAGGATTGAGGATGAGGGGTGAGAATTATATCCGCCCCTCCCTTCTTGTCCCCTGAGGTTCATGGAAAGGGACCGAGGGTGAGATTCCCCCGAAAATTCGCGCCTTGACCCCCTGAACCCCCGATGTTCCTCGACACGCCCGCCGGTTTCTTCCTTCTCCCCTCAACGGGGAGAAGGATTGAGGATGAGGGGTGAGATTTATATACGCCCGCCCTTCTTGTCCCTTGAGGTTCACGGGGAGGTGTCGGTTCAGGGTAAAATTTACACCTTCACTTCGCGCGTCGCGCCCGGGATCCAGATCTGCTCCGGCCTCGGCTCCGTGGGCAGGCTCCAGTCCATCGCCCGGCCCACCACGTCGCGCATCTGTCCGAACCACCAGTTGGCCCGGGCGACCCGGCTTTGCGGGGGGGCGGCGGAAATCTTCACGCCGGCCAGCCCCAGTTCCAATTGTTCATTTGTCGCATTGATTGTCGTCATAATTAACCTTTCGTTCGCGACAATCCTGACACAAGGGGTGGGACAACCGCTGTCCAACCTGAAAAATATCGGGAGTATTTATTTTGCGACCTTTGCGTGAGGCAACTTTTTCATTTTGTGTTTCGTGGTATCCTTCGTCCCATTCCGTCTTCTCTTTCAGTTTCTACATAACTTTACGCTTTCTCCGTTTTATGCTTAAATCGCCGTGATGAGAGCCAGCGCAATAAAACTAAACACCAGGCGGAGGGCAGGCGACCTCTTGGTCTCCGCCATACTGTCCCGCGCCGTCCGTGCCCTTAACTCAAATTTCTCTCCACTCCTGCCCCTCAGCCGTTTGAATTTAACTCAAAGGCGCAAAAGCCGCGAAGAAACAGGGGGTTCAGCCTTTAAACCGACCAGCAGTGCAGAAGACTTTGCGCCTTTTGAACCTTGGCATCTTTGCGTTAAACAGCGTCGTTTTTCTTCCGGCGTAGTGGTTCATTTTATCGGGTTTTGCGCGATGGACGCGCCGCGAGTTAACGTGTTTTAGCGTTAATTAACGCGAATTAACATGTCGCCCTGCGAATGGCGGAATAATTGTTGCGGCTTAATTGGGAGGCAGCCCGGTCGCAGGAAAAACTCTATTCCTGCAACTCAATCACGTCCCCGGCCTCAATCGGGATCACCGCGCCCTGGAAAAGCAGTTTCGCGTCAATCGTCGCCGTCTCGCCGTTGCGGGTGATCATGATTTTGCGGGGAGCTTCGGTCCCCAGGTAATTCGCCGTCGCCACCGCCTGGGCCAGCGTCATTCCCTCCACCCACGGCACGCGGGAATTTTGCACCGGACCAATCACGGTTACGGACGGTGCCTGTTGTTGCTGGAGCGCTGCATTTTGACCGGCCAGATAGGCCTTCTCCTGCTCCGTCTTGGAATTGGACGCGCAGCCGGCCGCGGCCAGCGCAATAATCAAAATGAAAGCAGCGAATCTCATCCAGAATTGAACAATGCCAGCGGCCAAAGGGTGCGGGGGGAATTAAATTTTTCCTGGCGATTCCACCGAGCTTTTCCAGCCGGCAACCGCCGCCTTGATTTCCGCCGCGCAATTCGCCCGCGGTTTCGCGAACCGCGGACGGAACCACGGAAACAGCCCGACCAAATCCGGCGTCACCAGGATTTGCCCGTCGCACTCCTCGCCGCTCCCGATGCCGATGGTCGGAATCGTAATCGCCTTGGAAATTTCCCGTGCCGTCGCCGGCGTGACCAGTTCCAGCACAATTGCAAACGCGCCCGCCGCCTCCAGCGCCCTGGCGTCTTCCAGCAGGCGCCGTTGCTCGTCTTCGCCCTTGCCTTTCACATGATAACCGCCTTCCTCCAGCACATGCTGTGGCAGCATCCCCAGATGCCCGCAAAAAGCCACGCCTGCCGCGAGAATGGCCCGGACTTGCGGCAGAATTTCCCGTCCGCCTTCGGCTTTCACAAATTCCGCGCCGTCCGCCGCCAGCTTCCTGGCATTGGCCACCGCTGATTTGACGGTCTCATAACTCTTGAACGGCAGGTCCGCGCCGAACAATGCCGTGGGTTTTGCGCGGGCGACAGCGCAAACATGATGCCGCATCTCCTCCATCGTCACGCGCGTCGTGTCCGGATAACCCAGCACCACCATCCCCACCGAATCGCCGACCAGAATCATCGGGATGCCCGCTTCATCCAGCAGCTTCGCCGTCGGAAAATCATACGCCGTCAGCGACGCGATCTTCTCGCCGCGCGATTTCATGGCGCGGATTTCTGCGACGGTGATTTTCATTCGGTGAATTGAATTGGGAGAGGTTCTTCCCAAGCTAAAATGTTCACGCCTTGTCCCCCTGAACCTGCCGCATCCTGCTGGGCCTCCGAGCGACCACAGGCGTTCGCCTGCTCTTCCCTCTCCGCTCCCATCGGATGGGAGGGGAGAGGGCCAGGGTGAGGTGAGGTCCCGTCGGGTTCATGGGAGAGCTGCACTAACGATTGGCAAAGCTCTTCAACAATTCCTCCGGCGACGTTGTAGCCGTGCCGATTTTGCCAACGACAATTCCGGCCGCGTGATTGGACAGGATCGCGGCCTCCATCGGCGATGCCCCCGCCGCAATGGCCAGCGTGAATGTCGCGATCACCGTGTCGCCGGCGCCGGAAACATCGAACACCTCCTGCGCGACCGTTGGAATATGAAACGGCTTTTGCCCGCGCTGGCAGAGCAGCATGCCCAACTCGCCGAGCGTGATCAGCAGCACCGCCGGGCGAAGCTCATTGAGCAGCCGGTCGGCGGTGAGCATCAGGTTTTTATCCGCCAACGGATCCGGCTGCCGGGTCTCGTCCGGCAGGTCGGCCAGTTCAAACGCCTCCTTGCGATTCGGCGTGATGAGTGAAAGGCTGCTGAGATTCAGATGATGCACCGGCTTCGGGTCCAGGCTCAGCCAAACCCCGCGCTCGCGGCACAACGTTTTGACTTCGTTCAGCAACGGCTGTGTGACCACGCCCTTGCCATAATCCCCGATGATCACGGCGTCGGTTTCCGGCAGCATCTGTTTTACCGCGCCCACCAATTGGTCCGTCAGTTTCGCATCCAAACCGTCGCGCGTCTCGCGGTCGATGCGCACCACCTGTTGCTTGTGCGCCACCACCCGCGTCTTCACGCTCGTATGCCGCCCCGGCTTGGTGACCAAGCCGCTGCAACGAATGTTTTGTTCAGCCAGCAACTTTCTCAATTGGCGCGCCGCATCGTCGTGGCCTACCGCGCCAAAAATTTCAGTTTCCACTTTGAACGAAACCAGGTTGCGCGCCACGTTGGCCGCGCCGCCGGGCATGAAATTTTCCCGCTCAAAGTCCAGGACCGGCACCGGCGCCTCCGGTGAAATCCGCGCCACACTGCCCCAGATGAATTGGTCCAGCATCACGTCGCCCAGGACCAGGATGCGCGATTTGGCCGCCGCCGACAGAATGTGTTGCGCGCGCGAATGGGATAGAATTTTTGCACTCATAATTAATTTAATCCAGAAACGCCGTCAACGGGCTGGTGGCGCTGGCGGTTTCCCGTTCCGCCGCCAATCCCGATTCATACGCCGCGCGTCCCGCCTCGATTGCCATCTTGAAAGCCACGGCCATTTTGTTGGGATTGCTTGCCACGGCAATCGCCGTGTTCACCAGCGCCGCGTCCGCGCCCATTTCCATCGCTTCGGCGGCATGACTGGGCGCGCCCAGACCGGCATCCACCACCACCGGCACGGTGGCTTGCTCGATGATGATCCGGATTTGGTCGCGCGTTTGAATGCCGCGATTCGAGCCGATCGGCGAACCCAGCGGCATCACCGTGGCCACGCCCGCGTCCTGCAACCGCTTCGCCAGCACCGGGTCCGCATTGATGTACGGCAGCACCGTGAACCCTTCCTTCACCAGGATTTCCGCCGCGCGAAACGTCTCGACCGGGTCGGGCAGCAAATAGCGCGGGTCGGGATGGATCTCCAGCTTGACCCACTTTGGCAGGCCGGCGGCGACTGCCAGCCTCGCCAGGCGCACCGCCTCCTCGGCGTTCATCGCCCCGCTGGTATTGGGCAACAGCAGAAATTTTTTCGGATCGATGAACTCTAAAATGTTTGCGAAAGGATCGCCCTTGCCGGACAGATCGGCGCGGCGCAACGCCACGGTCACCATTTCCGCGCCGCTGGCCTCCAGCGCGTCACGCATGGCCTCGGGCGATGAAAACTTCCCCGTGCCCAAAATCAGGCGCGACCGGAAAATCCTGCCCGCGATGACCAATGGCTCATTTGAAAGCGACATAGTCAGTAATTTAGGAAATTCGCGTGATTTGTCGAGGCGGGAAGAAAACGTTTTCCGTGATTGCCAGGCTAATCCAACTTTTTTTATAACGCATCCGCCCACTTCTGCGCTACTTCGAAACCCCGACATTATCAAACATCGCCGAATTCAGTTCCGAATTGTTATGCGCGCTCACCGCCAGGCCCGCGTAAATCTTTTTGCCCATCGGCACCGATATGTCGTCCACTCGATGCCAATCCACCCCGTCAGCGGAAACATAACCGGAGAACGTGTCGCCGCTGCGCACGAGCTTCACCCAGTAAGGCATATTGACCGTTGGACCATCGGTGTTCCGTCCGGATTCATTCACCGAGGGACGCCACTGGTACGCCGATGCGCCGCCTGCGGTGACCACCATCGTGGCGTATTTGTCGCCGGCGCCAAGTCCTTCGCGGAACATCACGCCCGCCTTTGCCCATGGATCCGTATATTGCATCGCCGTCACGCGCGCGACGATTTGCCCGTCCCCTTCAACGGGGATGTACGCAAAATGAAAACCATCATTCGTGCCCCAGATGTCCTCGCCCGAGGCGATGACATTGTACCGTCCGTCCAGGAAACTGGCGTCGCCCTTCTTGCCCACGTCGCCGATGTCCGCATGGCCCCAGTTCGCCGGCAACGACGATTTAAGCGCGGGCAACGAACGGATCCAGGACGAAATCGTGGCCACGGCGTTGCTGTCCACCACGTTCCGTGCCAGCGGCGGCATTTGAAAATCGCCCACCAGGCTGATGCGGCGGAACAGCACCGATTTGGACGGGTCGCCCGGCACAATGATTTTGGCGCCCGGAATACCCAGCGGATTGGCGATCGGTCCGTTGATCAGTCCCTGCCGGTCAAGCGGCGTGTCGAAACGCGTGTCAAAAAACGCGCCCACCCCGCCGGGCCGATGGCATTGGGAACAGTTGGAATCCAGATAGGATCGCGCACGCAATTCCAACGGCGCGGCCGTGTTCGTGACCGACACCGACTTGTCCATCGCCGGAATTTGCGCTTCGTCAATCGCCGGATTGAAGATATGGATGTGGTTGAGCGCGCGCAATTGGTTGTCCGTGACGCCGTTGGGATAGGTCTCGTCTCCGTTGAGTTGGCGGGTGTTGACGCCGAGTACGCCGCCGGATTGCGGCGTATGGCACGTCAAACAATCCTGTTTTCCGGGATAAAACCACGTCTGCGTGCGCGTGCCGGTGCTCGTCCTGATCTGGATGGCTTCGGAAATTCCCGCATTCACTATCTCGGCGTCCGAATTGTCCGGCCGCCACTTGTAGCTGGCGCCATAAACCGTGCCGTTGGTGTCGCGCACCAAAATCCGCGTCTCCAACCGCCGGAGCAGTTGCGGATTCGCGTCATCCACCGGCAGCGAGAAGTTTTTTACAAAAACCGTGCCTGCGGGAAACGTCCATTCGCGTGTGCCGCTGAATTGGACCTGCGCATCATTGGGCACCGCTATCCAGCGCGATTTCACCGCGCCATCCGACCACAACGGGGAATTGACCGTGTAAGGAATCAGGAACTTCGCCGGCGCCATCGCTTGCAGGTCCGTAAACACCCCCGTTTGCGACAGCAATTTCGGAATCGGATGCGTCGGCGGCGGCGGGCCGCCCCGGGCCAGCGTGTAAATCCGTCCGCCAATGCTGCTCATCTGGCAAAAATAAATCTCGCCGTCGGCATCCGTCCCAAACGAGGACAACCCCGTGTAATCCGAACCGGAATTCGGCCCCGCGCCCTTGGGCATCACGCACAGCAGCGTCTTGCTGGCGGGCGTCGTCGTTTCGTCCAACGCCCAGACCGTGCGAAACACGTTATCCCCGAAAATATATTTGCCCCCCAGATCGCGGGCGAATTTCCTGCCGCGATAGACATAACCCCCGATCACCGCGCGGCCATCCGTGTGCGGATAATCCAAAACCGGATCGCGGCTGGTCCCGATGCACGGAAATTTCATCGTTCCCAGTTTCCCTTCGCGATACGGCCATTGGAAATTCAACCCCTTTTCCCCCGGCTCAATCACATCCACTTCCTCCCGCGCGCTTTCCCCCACGTCCCCGATATAGATTCTCCCGCTCCCCGGATCATACGTCATTCGATGCGGACTGCGCAGGCCGATGCAAAAAAATTCCTCCAGCACATTGGATTCGCCCATGGCGTTGGTCCCTCCAACCCAAGGATTGTCATTCGGAATGTAGTAATTGCCCGTATGGCCGTCCATCGGCTGCCGCGGAATGGGATGGCTGATGTCGCCGCCCCGGCAGTCCACGTCCAACCGCAACACCCCGCCAAATAAACTTCGATTGATGATCTGGTCGTTATCCGGCATCGAATTGTTGCCGATCGTCAAATAGAGAAACCCGTTCTTGGGATGAAAAAACATTCCACCGCCGTGATGCCAGATTGTCTGGTCGGTCAAATCGATCAAGACCGTCTCGGAACCGGGGATGGCCACGCCGTTGGCGTCCAGCGTGAACCGCGACAGCCGGTCATGGTAAGTGTCCGGTAAGGCTGGATTTGGACGGGTGTAGGCATCTCCCTGGACCGTGCCGGGTTTTACCCACGTGTAATAAACGAAAATATAATGGTTCGTGGCAAACCCCTGCTGAAAGGCAACGCCGAGCAACCCGGAATCATCCCAGCCCTGGCATTGGTTATGGAGGTCGAGCGCGAGTTTTTTTTGCGTCACGCCGGGGGAATTCTTAAAAGTCCAAATGCGGCCTTCTCGTTCCCACACACAGAGTTGGTCGGTGCCGGGGATGGAGGTCAGGCCAACGGAATTGGTGAACAACAGATTCGGAAACGCCGCCACCGCCGACCAGTTCCCGGAAATCGACGGCGCAATTTCCGGCATCGCGCCGTTCAGAAAGCCGCCCACCGGCGGACGCGAGTCCAAACCGTGGGGACCGGCATTCGCGGAAAATAAAAAGCCGGCGAGAAAGACTGCCACGACAAGCCACGGCCTGCATTTGAATAAAATTCTCACGGACAAGTTTCCAAGATTCTCCTTTCACCGCAATTCGTCAAATTTTATGTTCGCCGTCACAGATTTATTTTCCCGAATGTCACTTTCCCCGGTCCTCGCCTTTTTCCGCATAAATCCAGGTGGCAAGCGATGTCAAAGCCGTCCTGCCAGTCCGCGCTCCGGACAGCGTCAAGTGCTTATGCGCGGCGAGGCATGGAAGATGCGCCCGCCCTTGAAATGATCCTTTCCGCTTTCGCGCTTCCCCTTTAGTTTGGAGGCCATGTTTCGTCCATGCATCGACCTGCATGAAGGCAAGGTAAAGCAAATCGTCGGCGGCACGCTCGGCAATGATGCCTTGCGCACCAATTTCGTCTCCGAAAAGTCCGCCGCCTGGTTCGCCCGACTCTATCAACGCGACGGCCTCTTCGGCGGACACGTCATTCAACTTGGCCCCGGCAATGAAACCGAAGCCCGCGCCGCGCTCAATGCCTTTCCCGGCGGCCTGCACCTCGGCGGCGGCGTCAATGCCCAAAACGCCCCCGGCTGGCTCGACGCCGGCGCCTCTCATGTCATCGTCACCAGTTGGGTCTTTCGCGAAGGCCGCGTCGATTGGGAGCGCTTGAATGGACTGGTCAAAATCATCGGCCAGGACCGGCTCGTTCTCGACTTAAGTTGCCGTAAACGCGGGGAAACCTATTTCGTCGTCACCGACCGCTGGCAGAAATTCACCGAGCTCGAAATTACCGCCGAAACCCTACGGAAACTCTCCGGTTACTGCGCCGAATTCCTGGTCCACGCCGTGGATGTCGAGGGCCTCTGCCGCGGCATTGACCGCGAACTCGTCGAAAAACTCGGCCGTTGGACGCCCATTCCCATGACCTACGCCGGGGGCGCAAATTCACTGGCTGATTTGGAAGCGGTCAACCACCTCGGCGGCGGCAACGTGGACCTCACCATCGGCTCCGCGCTCGACATTTTTGGCGGCACCGGCGTGCGTTATGCGGACGTCGTGGAATTCAACCGGCGCGCTTCAGAACCCGAAAAATGAAGGAGGAAGAGGAATAATCCCTTTCTCCCTCCGCCATTCCTGTTTTACGACTTCGTCAATCCATCTTTGACCATCACCATTAATTGGCCGCGGGCGCGGATGTCGGCGTGGCCGCAGGCGCAGGAGTCGCAGGGGGCGGCGCCAACCGCGCAAACATTCCCAATGTCACGCCTTGGAACCCGCCGGCGGTTTCGGTGCTAAGGAATGAGGAGGGGAGGTCCTGGCCGAGTTGCGTGAATTCGCCATCCGGTGTCTTGTAGAAAAATTTGGTGACCGGACCGGCGCCTTCGACCTTCAGATCAATGGCGGAGAGGTTGTCGGGCAGCTTTTGGGTGGCAAAAAGGGTGGGGGGCGCTCCGCGGCGGCCACCAGCGCCAAACCCGCCGAAACCACCGCCCCGCGCTGCGGGCCGCTCGAGAGAAATCTCCGTGAGATGGCCCGAGTCAATTGTGACGCTGATGGCATAGTAATGGCCTTCGTTCTGGAACGCCGCAAGGCCGGCGATGCAGTTGGACGTGCCGGTTTGGGCGGTCAACGTCACTTCACAGGTAAAGTCATTGTTCTGCTGCCGCACGGTGAGAAAAGAGGGATTGCCCTGGCCGGAGAGCAAATCGGCGCGAGGCTCCAGGAACAGCGCCCGGGCCGTTTTGGAAGTCTCGTACCATTGCGACACCGGCTGCCGCACCCCCACCCACCGGAATGGCAGCGCATCCGAGTCGAAATTTTCCGTAAAGGAGATGTTGCCTGTCGTGGGGACGGCGGCGGGTTGGTCGGCGGGGAGATTGGGCTTTTTGACGGTCAAGGGAACGGGAGTGTGTGGAGGCAGGATGGAAGGCCAGTCGTTTTCCCACTTGACCGGCAGCATGAAAGTTTGGCGCCCGGTGTTAAAAAAGCCGCGCTCATAAGGCTGGCAGGCCAGGAAGACCGCGTACCATTCGCCATTTTGCGTCTGCACCATGTCGGCGTGACCGGTGCAGGTGACGGGGTCGGGACGATTTGCGGGCAGATCCACCGCCGTTATCATCGGGTTATTGGTGCCGGGCACGTAAGGTCCAAGCAAGGAATCGGACTTGAAAATGACCTCGGAATGGGCCGTGCTGGTCCCGCCCTGGGCGCACATCAAGTAATAGGTATTGTGGATCTTGTACAGATGAGGCCCTTCGATCCAAATCGGGTGCTTCGAGAGGTCGGTGCCGCCGTTGACGAGCACGGATTTCTTGCCCACGGTCTGCATTTGATCAAGGTCAACCTCCACAAGCGTGATCGCTCGATGGCCGTTGTAGAGGGACTGCGGCGGGTCATCGCAGGTGGCCATGTAGCACTTGCCGTCATCGTCGAAGAAAAAATCGGGATCGTCGCCAACGCCACTGAGTTTGTGGGGTTCGGACCAGGGGCCGGCCGGGTCCTTGGCGGTAACGTAGAATGTGCCGAGGGCGCTGCCAACGAGACAGTTGACCACGTAAAAGGCCCCGTCATGGTAACGGATGGTGGCGGCGTATGTGCCACTGGACATCGCTCCGCCGCGCATCGGAAATTGAGAGGGGCGGTCAATCACATTTCCGATCTGGGTCCAATGAACCAGGTCCTTTGAATGCCAAATCGGGATGCCGGGAAAATAATTGAACGACGAGTTGACCAGGTAATAATCATCGCCGACACGGCAGATGGAAGGGTCGGGATAAAATCCCGCGACGATGGGGTTAAGATACTCGCCCTCTCCCGGCGTCGTTCCGTTCGTCCCGCTGTAAGAGAACGACGAGAACTTCACCCAGGCCGATGTATCCGGCGCGTCCGCGGCTCTGAGCGCGCAAATTGGCTGCCAAATCATGCCGATGAATAGCGCGGTTCTGAGAATGTTTTGGATTGTCATGGGCCGTGATGCTATCATCCGTTCGCGGATCAAGGCCAGAAAAAACCCGCAGCCCACGCATCGGTTGGAAGAAATCAAGCGCGCGGCATCGCAAACAGTTCGGAAATGACCACCTGAAATTCCGGCAGCAATTGTTCCGTCAACATTTCGCTTCCGGCCAGGATCGTCTTCAATTGCAGCCCGAATGCCATGCTGTGATAGATTTCCACGTTGTCATAACGCGGGTCCACCATCCACAGCCGCGGCACCCGGATTTTTTCATAAACTTCCTTCTTCACCACCGTGTCCGCGTTATGATCGCCGCGCGTGATGACTTCCACCGCCAGAAACAGCTTTTGGGTCGCCGCCATGACAATCGCCAGGTCCGGGCGGATCGCCGTGGAACGGCTCACCTGGATGCGCGTCCGCGGCGCCAGCAACTGGGCCGTGGCCATGTTCGCCACGCTGGCGTTCACCGCCGCGTGCAGCCGGTCGCAGATGACCTCATGGCGCGGGTCGGGCGCGGAACGCGGCAGCGTGGCGCCCTCCAGAATCTCCTCGTACGGCTGGCTCATGAATTCAGTTTCAAGTTGAAGGTTGAAAGTTGCAAGTTTTCAATTTGCGTCGTTTTTCCAAAATCAATGCTTGCAAAACCCCGCGTAAATGATATTTTCCATGCTCTTTTGAAAAATTTATGTCTGTAAAAATTCGCATGAAACGCGTCGGTACTAAAAACACCCCCGCGTTCCGTATCGTCGTGGCCGACAGCCGCAGCCCGCGCGATGGCAAATTCATCGAGGAAATCGGCACGTACCAGCCGTTGAAACCCGGCGATAATTTCACCCTCAACCTCGACCGCGCCAAGTATTGGCTCAGCCAGGGCGCGCAGCCCAGCGATACCGTCGCCAGTTTTATCAAGAAAGCCGGCAAAGCGGCCCCGGCGGCGGCTTGATTGCAATGCAAGAGTTCCTCGAATACGTCGTCAAAGGACTCGTGCAGAAACCTGATGCGGTCACCGTCACACCGGTCGATCGCGCGGGCGTCACCGTTTATGAATTGCGCATGGACCCCGCCGACGTCGGGAAAATCATTGGGCGTCAGGGCGTTACCATCAACGCCCTCCGTTCGCTGCTCCTGGCCGGCAGCGCCAAAAAGGGAGTGCGTTGCGCCGTCGAAATCGTCGAGGACAAACCGCCCCGGTGATGCGAATTTTCGGCACGGATGAAAATTGACGTGCTTACGTTGTTTCCGGCGATGTTCGCCGGCCCGCTCGATGAAAGCATCATCAAGCGCGCGCGGAATAAAGGATTGCTGGACCTCAACATCCACGACCTGCGCGATTGGACGCATGACCGGCATCGGACCGTGGACGACCGACCGTTCGGCGGCGGCCCCGGCATGTTGATGAAACCGGAGCCGATTTTTGAGGCGGTCGAGAATTTGCGGCGCGCCAAAACCAGGGTGATTTTACTCTCGCCCGGCGGACGAAAGTTCAGCCAGGCCATCGCGGCCGAACTGGCCGCGCAAGAGGGTTTGCTGCTCGTCACCGGTCATTACGAGGGCTTTGACGAGCGCGTGCGCGAGGCGCTGGCGGACGATGAATTGTCCATTGGCGATTACGTTTTGACCAACGGCGCCCTGCCCGCCATGGTCGTGATCGACGCGGTCACGCGGCTGTTGCCCGGCGTGTTGGGGGATGACGAGAGTTCGCGCGACGAGTCGTTCAGCGACGGCCTGCTGGAGTATCCGCAGTACACGCGCCCGGCGGAGTTCCGCGACATGAAAGTGCCGGACGTGCTGGTCTCCGGCAATCATGCCGGAATTGAAAAATGGCGGCGCGAGCAGGCCGAAAAACGCACGAAAGAGCGGCGGCCGGATTTGTTGGAATGAATTTTGAGTTTTGAATGCTGAATTTTATATTCAACGCAAAAACTTAAAAAATAAAAGTTAAAATTTATGAACCAGGTATTGCAGAAAAAAATTGAATCGGAACAGTTTCGCAAAGACGACTCCAAATTCGGCGTCGGCGATTCGGTGAAAGTCCACACCAAAGTCGTGGAAGGCGACAAGGAACGCATCCAGATTTTCTCCGGCGTAGTCATCGGCAAGCGCGGCACCGGCTTGAACGAGACCTTCACCGTCCGCCGCATCAGCTATGGCGAGGGCGTCGAGCGCATTTTCCCGCTGCATTCGCCCCGCGTGGACAAGGTTGAAGTTGAGCGCCATGGCCAGGTCCGCCGCGCCAAGCTGACGTACCTTCGCAAACGCCTCGGCAAAGGCGCCACCCTTGTGCGCGAGAGGGAAGAAAAAGCCGCCCCCGAAAAGGCCGCTCCCGCTGCGAAGTAATCTTTCCAATACCCCTTTCCCGAAAGCGGGGCAAAGGCCCCGCCTTTTTTTATTCTATTTCTTAAACCAATGAAGCTGGCGACCAAGGGAACCGGCTGCCAGCATCACGGCGCCGAGGCTGGAAAACCATGGCCAGGCGGCGGTTTCGGGCACGGGCACGTTGGGCAGATCCCCGTCCCACGCCGGCAGGTCCACCTCGCTATTCACAGTAAGATTCTTGGCCATGACCCCGCCGTCGATGTTGTTTCCCTCGGTGACATTCGCGTTCGGCGCAACAACGTATCCGCCAATCAAACCGGAAAGGGTCACCGAGGTGGCATCGTAAAAGTTGAACAGCACATGGCTGTCCCAGTATGGAGTGTTGAACTCGCTGAAGAAACTGCCGTTGTTCCAATCCACACTGGAGCCTTCGATGTTGATGATAACGTCGCCGGTCGCGGTGGCGGGAATCAAGGTGAAGCCCTGATAACCGGAACCAAACATTGTCGCGGCACTAATGTTAAACACCGCGAGGGACGATCCGGCCTGGCAATTAAAATCGAGCTGCCCGTTGTTGGCGACCGAAGTCGAACTGTTCGCTGTCAAAGTGGACCAGTATTGGGAAGCCGCCGTGATGGCCCCGACGGGAGACGCCGGCAGGCCGGCGGGGTCATTCTGCGTGTAAGTGCCGCCGCTGTTCATGTTGATGGTCCGGTCAATGGTGCCGCCGGCCACCACACTGCCGCCATTGACCTGAAGATTGCCGCCATTGTCAATGTTGCCCACCACCGCCAGGGAAACGGCGCTTTGGGGAATGCTGGAACTGCCAGTCGCCACATTGAAGGAATTGGGGACAGTGACATCGCCACCCACGTAAGCACTGCCCTGAATATCGTTGACGAGTTCAAGGTTGTCCGAGGTCACCACACTCCATTGTGAGAGGAGCGCATTGACATCCTGGCCATTCCCGTGAAACGGGACGATAGCCAAAGCGGCCACAAACAAGCCCGCTTTTTTCATGGTCTTTTTATTATTCATTGACGCTTCCTCTAAAGTTCAATGGAAATCATACCCACAAACCCATCGGCCGCGCTTCCTTTCCAGCGACATGTATCGGCACAAAAAGGACAATCGCAACATGTTGCAATATAGTCATTTGTCATACGATCTGTGGGTCTTATCGCACTTGCCGCCAAAATGTAACATAAAGACCTGCATAATTTGGCCGTCTTCGCATTTTGTAGGAGCCGAGGTCACGAGGCTCTGACTTTCGCCTCCAAACAATCCTTGCCGCCGTCCCCGGAGAGGATTATTTAATCTCCATGGATTCCCGGGAAGCCCTCGTGGCGCTGAACTTGATTGACAACGTCGGGCCGGTCCGCGTGCGGCTCTTGCTCGAACATTTCGGCGACGCCGCCAAAATCCTCGCCGCTTCCAAGTCCCAATTACTCCGCGTCCGCAACATCGGCGAGGAAACCGCCGAATCCATCAGCCGCTGGGAAAAAACCGTCGATCTTGCCGGCGAACTGAAACGCATCTCCGACTTCGGCTGTCACGTTTTGATTTCTTCCGACGAGCATTATCCCGCCCTGCTCCGGGAAATTTATGACCCGCCGTTTGTGCTCTATCTCAAAGGCGAATTGACGGCGAAAGACAAAAACGCCGTGGCCATGGTTGGATCCCGGCAAACCACTCATTACGGCATCGAAACCGCGCGCAAGCTCGCCTATCAACTGGCCTACGTCGGCGTCTCCGTCGTCAGCGGCGGCGCACGCGGCATTGACACCGCCGCGCATCAGGGCGCGCTCGCCGCCAAAGGCCGCACCGTTTGCATTCTCGGCACCGGCCTGAACATCATCTTTCCGCCGGAGAACAAGGATTTGTTCGAGCGCATCGCGGAGAACGGCGCGCTCATCACGCAATTTCCCTTTAATTACCAGGCCAACAAGCAATCGTTCGCCATCCGCAACCGCATCGTCGCCGGCATGACCCTGGGCACCGTGGTGGTGGAGGCGGACCTGCACAGCGGCGCGCTCATCACTTCCAATTTTGCCACCGAATACGGACGCCAGGTCTTTGCGGTTCCGGGCCGCATCGATTCGCCGCGCAGCAAAGGCTGCCATGATTTGATCAAGAAAGGCGCGAAACTGTGCGAAGACGCCGGGGACATCCTGAGCGAATTCGAGTATTTGTTTCCGTCCTCCAACAAACCGCCGTCGCCGGGTGACACCGGCGTGCTGCCCGCGCTGGAACTGTCCGCCAACGAGCAAAAGGTGTATGACGCCCTGGACGGCGACGAGCGCACGATTGACGAGGTCATCCGGAACAGTAATCTGCCCAGTTCCGCCGTGAGCGTGGCCCTGTTGAGCCTGGAAATGAAACGACTCGTCCGCCAGTTGCCCGGCAAGCTGTTTGTCCGCAATTCCTGAGCGAAACAGCTTGCGCGGCGGAATCGAATGGGTTAAACCAAAGTAACACGGAAAAATCATGGCCGACCAAAATCCAACTCCACCACCGTTGCCCGGCGCCGTGCCCGCCAAAACCAGCGCCTTGGCCGTCACGTCACTCGTCCTGGGGATCCTCGGCCTCTTCACCTGCGGCAGCACCGCCCTGATTGGTGTCATTCTGGGCATCATCGCCATCGTCAAAGTCCAGAACAGCGGCGGCCGCCTCAAAGGCTTCGGCCTCGCCCTGTCCGGCACGATTGTCTCCGGTGTTTTCCTTTTGATGATTCCAATTTTTGCTGCAATGTTGTTGCCTGCATTGGCGGCGGCAAAATCTAAGGCGCAGGAAATCAATAGTCTCAATAATGAAAAACAGTTGGACATGGCGGTCCGAATGTACATTGCCGACAATCAAAACACGTATCCGCCTGCCGCCACCTGGTGCGACGCGATCACGCGTTACGTCGGCGCGCCAAAAGTTTTTCAAAGTCCCGCCGATACGTCCGGCAGCCGTTGTGATTATGCCTTTAATGCCAAACTTGGCGGCTTGAAACAGAGCGACGTCAATCCCCAGACGGTAATGCTTTTTGAATCCGACGGCGGATGGGATGCCAACGGCGGACCCGAGACCATGATTTCCCGCCCGCGGTACGGGAATCGCATGGTGGTGGCTTTCGCGGATGGCAGTGTTCAAATAATTAACCGATCCCAGGTTCAGACGTTGCGCTGGGACCCATAAACAAATCCAAATAGAAGGGACAAAACGATGTACACGATCATTGGCGGTGACGGCAAAGAATACGGTCCAATCTCGGCGGACGACGTGCGCAAATGGATTTCCGAAAGCCGGCTCAATGCGCAGTCTCAGGCGAAATCAGAAAGCGACGCGGCCTTTCGGCCCCTCTCAACCTTTCCCGAATTTGCGGATGCATTTGCGGTGCCATCTCTTCAATCGGCCGCGCCGCCACAATTCGGTTCGCCGGATGTCGGCGGCGGTGACGCCGCGGCGCTGCAAATGGTTAAAGGCCCGGCCATCGCACTCATTGTGACGGCCATCCTCAACCTATTACTCTCTCTTTGGAGCCTGATCGAGAAGATGTTCACTCACCCGAATATGGATCAGTTCAATTCGGCGATGCAGCAAATGAACAATCCCCAAGTGGAACAAATGATGCAGAAAATGATGAATCTCATCTATGGCCCGGTGGGCATTATTGATGCCCTTTTTGGATTGGCTGTCTCCATCCTGATTTGGATGGGCGCTGCCCGAATGATGGCCTTGCGCAGCTATGAATTTGCCGTCACTGCGACCGTGCTGGCGATGATTCCTTGCCTCTCCCCCTGTTGCCTCATCGGTTTGCCTTTCGGAATTTGGGCCTTGGTGGTATTGCGAAAACCGGAGGTTAAATCACGTTTTACTTGAAGTAATGGGACCTATCGCGAACCACCAGCCACCGCCCAAACGAGCCATTTCGTACGCGGTCGCCAACCAGTTGTTTGCCCCCGGCCTCGGCTCGCTTTGGGCCGGCCGCTGGCTGGCCGGCCTCGGGCAACTGGCCCTCTCTCTCCTTGGTTGCGGCCTCGTTCTCCTTTGGTTTTTTCGCGAGATGTCCGCTTATTACGGCTCGATGTTCGGAACCTCCGAACCGGTCCAACCCACCATGAAATGGTTGGAAGCCGGCGCCATCCTCTTCGCCGTCGCCTGGCTTTGGTCTCTCGTCACCAGTTTCAGCCTCATGCGCCAGTCCTCGGATACAAGCGCCCAGGCGCTCAAAAATTTCGCCGCCCCGCCGCCCTTGAAAATGAACCCCGCGCAGATCGCCATTGCTTTCGCCGCCATTCCCAACTGGGCACAAAACGGCAGCGTCATTTCCCGCACCTTCCAGTCCAAGGATTTCGCCGCCGCCATGAAATTTGTCAACGCCGTCGCCGAAGCCGCCGAACTCGCCTGGCATCATCCGGACATCGACATCCGCTGGAACAAGGTCACCCTCGCCCTCACTACGCATGATTCCGGCGGCTTGACCCAAAAGGACTTCGCCCTCGCCAAAAAGGCCGACGAATTATTTCAAGGTTGAGATTTCCCCTAAAAGATTTCGCGCATTGATCCCCTGAACCTCCAGTGTTTCCAGTCGCGCCCGATAGTCTCTTCCCTCTCCCCTCAACGGGGAGAGGGATTGAGGGTGAGGGGTGAAAATTATATCCGCCCTCCCTTCTTGTCTCTTGAGGTTCAGAGGGAGGGAGTAAGCACTGATTCACGGTGGCGGCACCCGCAGTCTCCCGATCCAGTAATTGCCCGCCGGACGTTTCCATTCCAATTGCGGAATGTTCGGCACTTCGCCTGCGCCGCCGGCAATCACCAGCCGGTCCTCCGGACGCATCTTGTCCACCCACGGCTGGTACGCCTTCGCATCGCCCAGGTTTAGCACGATGTCCTGGTAAGTTTTGAAATTGTCCCGCGTCATCAACGTGGATTCAAAACCCAGCGCATAACGCCAGTCGGCATCCGGATTTTCAAAAAAGGTCTGGAAGAAAAACGACGAGTCAGCCGTGTAAAATATCCCGTCTTTTCCCGGCAGCCAGCCCTGCCAGCCCTCGGCCGCCGCATCGGACGCCTTGATTGGTCGCCACGACAGGGCGTTGCTCCAGCGATTGCCGGTGTCGTTCGTCGTCACCGCCCACGCGCCCGCGGCCAGCGCGCAGACCAGTCCCAGCCGCTTCAACGAATCAACCGGAAACCGCGCCTCGAACAACAATTGCAAATCCGTCGCGATCAAAATCATCAACGCCGGCGCGCCCCAATCCTCCCAAAACCGGAACGTCTGGCACCCCAGCAGCCAGCCGATCACCGCCAGCCAGAACGCCGGATGACGCGCCAGCGGCGGCGCCGGCAGCTTCGCCAGTTGCCGCATCACCACCAACCCGCCCACCAGGATGATCGGCAGGATTTCCCCGCCGGACGGTTTCAGTTCCCCCACCAGCGTAAATTGATTGCCATGCATCCCCAGCGCGTTGATCGCCAGTTTTATCGCCTGCCCGATGCTGGCCAGGGGATGCCCCGTCAGCGCCGATCCCAAAAATGTTCCGGCCACCCAACTGATGGCCAAAAAGAAGAACCATCGGAATTGGCCTGCCAGAAAAAAGGCCGCCACCGGCAGCGCCCATAAATACCAGACCCCGTGCAGAAAGACCGCCACTGTAATCAATGGCGTCAGCCAGAAGATCGACTGCCATTTCGGCGGCTCCGATCCGTGCCGTTGCCAGACCAACAGGATGATGCCCAGCACCGCCATGCTGATTAAAAACGGGCGTCCCAGCATAAACCGCGACGTGATGTCTGAAATCAGCGCCACCAACACCAAGGCCGCCAGCCACGCTTCCGGCCGCTTCAGAAACGCGATGATCGCCCAATTGCTGACGATGAAGAGCGTTACCACCGTGAAAAACACCAAGCCCGTCGCGTCCCAATTGAAGGCCAGGTGAAATTCCCGCAGCAACCAATGCCAGCCCCAGTTCGGATCAATGTGATACGCCGGTCCCAGCACCAGGATTTCCTGCCAAGGCTTCCCCGCCACCGCCTTCGCCGCATGGCGCAACGCGTCATCCCCCGGCAAATAACCGTATTCCATGATTTTGAAGGGAATGAGCAGCAGGACAAAAAACACCAGCCCCCAGGCAATCAACGGAACATAGCGCTCCAAAAATTCAAATTTCTTTAAAATGGAATTGCCGGCGTCTCCGCTCATTTTTCCGACAGCAAAGATTGAACTCCTCCGTCTGTCAATGGAAATGACTTCAGAATGAACTCAAAACACCATCGGCACGCCGGCTTCGAGCACCTTCACCTGCCGGGTCAGGTTGTTCTTTGCCGCCAGTTCCAGCAGCCAGCGCAGTGGCTCGTCCATCTCTTCAAACGACAGCTTGAACGTCCCGTAGTGCATCGGCACCAGCCATTTCGCGCCCAGTTCCTTGAACGCCTTGATTGCTTCGTCCGGCCCCATGTGGACTTTCCGGAAACTGTCCGGGTAATACGCCCCAATCGGCAGCAGCGCCAGCGTTGGCGAAAACCTTTTCCCGATTTCCGCAAATCCCTCGAAATAGGCGCTGTCACCCGCGTGATAAATCCGCCGCCCCTGGTATTCCAAAACAAAGCCGCCGTAGCCGCGATGCTGGTCGTGCAGGGTCCGCGCACCCCAGTGCTTGCTCGGTACGAACGTCACCTTCCATTTCGTTTTCGCCTGCGAAAAACTCTCCCACCAATCCAGTTCCACAATGCGGGCAAACCCCAGGTTGTGCGCCAGGTCGCCCACCCCGCGCGGCATGATGCCGATCTTCGGATGCGGCAGCTTGCGCAGCGTCGGTTTGTGGAAATGGTCGAAATGCGCATGAGTCAGCAAAACCAGGTCAATCGGCGGCAGGTCCTTGATGATTAAACCGCTCCGTTTGATTCGCTTCAACATGAACAGCCAGTTCGCAAAGTTCGGATCAATCAATACATTCAAATCCGTGAATTGAATCAGAAAGGACGCGTGCCCGATCCATGTCACCGCCACTTCCCCGATTTTTAATTTCGGAAATATCGGGCGCCGCGATTTTCCCGTCCGCGGCGTCAACAATGCCTTCCAAACCAGTTCCCGGAAAAATGTCGCCGGGTTGAAATGGTTCGCCGGCGTCAAATCCTTGAACGAGCGCGGCAGCTTGCGCCGCGCCGGGCGCATCGATTTAGTCATGCGCCCATTTTAGCACGACCCCGAAACTCGACAAATCGAATCCGCCCAAAGAAGGTGTCTCGCCCCTTGTCCAGGTGGAACAGGGCTGACACCGCTTTCCCACATTCGATGTTGGATGTTGGATCCCTTCATCCTCATCCTCGTTGTGTGGGCTTCGCTGTTGGTTGTTGGTTTTAGATATTTACCCCCTTCCCAAAAGCGGCGTGTGCCCCCAACCCCGCGCCGCCATCTCCCCGACTTTTCTGCCTTCCGCCCTCTTCATTTTATGTTGCCCAGCAACATTACACTTTCTCCATTTTATGCTTAACTCGCAGGGATGAAACTGAAATGTCAGACCGCAATGGTTCAAGCAGCCGCCTATGCTGAACGGGTGTTTGGTGTCCACCCTTCAGGGTGTCTTTCGGACCATTTCAACGTTTCAGCTTTTTGTGTTTTTCGCGGCTTTTCCCCCGGCGCAGCGAACCTTTTTTGCACGAATTTGCGCGAATTTGCGTGTTTTTGCGCATGCAGTTTCCTTTTCTATTTTCCCGAATCTGCTAACCTCGCTGATGATGAAAACGGAAAAGCAACTGGACACCTTTTTGCGCCGGCGCCCCAAGCTGGGCCGGGGCGTTTACCTCGCCAAAACCGCTGTGGTCTTCGGCGATGTCACCCTCGGCGCCCATTCCAGCGTCTGGTACGGCGCGGTCTTGCGTGGCGACATCAATCGCATCGTCGTCGGCCACCATTCCAACGTCCAGGACAACGCCGTGTTGCATCTCGCGGACGATTTCCCCTGTCTCCTCGGCAATTGGGTCACCGTCGGCCATGGCGCCATCGTCCACGCCTGCACCGTCGGTGACGAAGTCCTCATCGGAATGGGCGCGGTCATTTTGGACGGCGCGGTCATCGGCAAACAATCCATCATCGGCGCCAAGGCCTTGGTCACGGGCGGAACAATCATTCCCCCCGGCTCCCTTGTCTTCGGCTCGCCCGCCAAAATCATCCGCGCCCTGACCAAAAAGGAGTGCGCCGGAATCAAATGGTGGGCCGAAAAATACGTCGGCAACACCGCCTACTGCCTCAAACATAAAATCAACGTCGGCGCGCCAGCGAATTAACAGGATGTCCCACGCGCTTCGTCGAGCGATTGTCCGTAGTCCGTGGTCCGTAGTCTTCCCCATCCCACCTTTTCGGGCTGCGCCGGATTATATTTTCGCCCTCCTCTTTACCTTTCCCGCAAAATGAAGTACTTATCTCCTTATGCAAAATTTCATGGTTCCGATCGTTGTTGAACAGACCGGCCGCGGCGAACGCAGTTGGGACATCTATTCGCGCCTGCTCGTGGACCGCATCATCTTCCTTGGCACGCCCGTCGATGACACCGTCTCCAACATCATCATCGCCCAGCTTTTGTTCCTGCAGATGTCCGATGCCAAAAAAGATGTCCATCTGTATATCAACTCCCCCGGCGGCAGCGTCACCGCGGGCCTGGCCATCTACGACACCATGCAATATCTCACCTGCGACGTGAACACCTATTGCGTCGGCCAGGCGGCCAGCATGGGCGCGGTTTTGCTGGCGGCGGGCACCAAGGGCAAACGCTATGCGCTGCCCAATGCGCGCATCATGATCCACCAACCTTGGGGCGGTGTTCAGGGCCAGGCCAGCGACATCAGCATCCAGGCCAAGGAAATCCTGCGCCTCAAAGACCGTCTCAATGCCATCCTCGCCAAACATTGCGGTCGCAGCCTCGACGAAATTGACAAGGACACCGACCGCGACCGATTCATGTCCTCCGATGAGGCCAAGGCTTACGGTCTCGTTGACCACGTCGTGCAGTCCCGCCGCGAAATCCCCGACGCCGACAAACCCGCGGTCATTGTTTAAAATTAATTTTCAAATTAAGAAAGCTTGCGTGAAAATTCCAGGCAACTAACTTGCCGTTGTGCCTGCGCTTTTAACCCTCGAAACCCTCCGAAGCGAAGCAATTGCTTTTGCAAAAGTGGAAACGAAGTTTCCCGAACCATCGTTGTTTGGTGTGACGGATGGAAAGGCTGTGGGAACTTATCTCGAACAAAAAATTTCAAGCTTACTTGCAGGGCAAATATCAGTACGTTCGTGGAAGCTCGGCAAAAGGAATTGATTTTCCCGAACTGGATGTGGATATCAAAGTCACGAGTATTCGCCAGCCGCAATCATCCTGTCCGTTCAAAAACGCCCGGCAAAAAATTTACGGCCTCGGCTATTCGCTCCTCATTTTCGTCTATGACAAGCATGACGATCCTGAAACCAAAACCGGGCGGCTGGAAATACTGCACACGATCTTTGTCGAGAAAAAATGCACGGCGGATCACACCACGAGTTGACTCAAATTAAAAGACACCGGGGAGCGAAACTGGGGGGAGGCCAAAAGGGTCGTTGACTCATGGGAAAAAGACACCGGAAAATCGGTGGGCATGAACAT
>JBKQUF010000043.1:0-15435 GCA_052140285.1 Limisphaerales bacterium
CGGGGGCGTGGTTGGGCTGTTCATGCGCGCAAGAACCGAAACGCCGGTGTACGAACCCGCCCCCGTGGAACGCGGCGATGTAACCAACCTCGTCACCGCCACCGGCACGCTCAATCCCGTCGTCAACGTCACCGTCGGCAGCCAGGTTTCCGGCATCATTGATCGTTTGTACGTCGATTATAATTCCATCGTCAAATCCAACGAAGTCATCGCCGAGATTGATCCTTCCACTTATCTCGCTGCCGTCGCGCAGGCCACGGCGGATTTGGCCAATGCCAAGGCCAATCTGGAACTCCAGGAAGCGGAAGCCAGGCGCGATGCGGAGTTGTTCACCAACAAGCTCATTTCCGAGTCCGACTATGACACGCAAATTGCCACGCGCGATGAAGCGGCCGCCACGGTGCAAATCAAGGAGGCTTCGTTGGCGAATGCCACCGCCAACCTGGGCTATTGCAAAATCCGCTCGCCCGTCGATGGCATTGTCATTTCCCGTTCGATTGACCTGGGACAAACCGTCGCCTCCAGTTTCAGCACGCCGACGCTTTTTCAAATCGCCAACGATTTGACCAAAATGCAGATCGACTCGAGCGTGGCCGAAGCCGATGTCGGAAATGTAATCGAGGGGCAAGCCGTGGACTTTTCGGTGGACGCGTATCCATACCGGACCTTCAAAGGTACGGTCACGCAAGTCCGCAATTCTCCGACCACGGAAAACAATGTGGTGACCTATGACTGTGTCATCGGGGTTACCAACTCCGATTACAAATTGAAACCGGGCATGACCGCCAATGCCGACTTCATTGTGGCCGAACGCCACAATGTCCTGGAAGTTCCCAACAGCGCCCTCCGTTTCCGCCCCGCGAACGCGGTGCGCCCCTCCTCTCGTTTTGGCCCTCCTTCGGGCGGCGGGCCGCCCTCCGGCCCGTCTTCGTCCGGCGCTGCGCCAGGCGGCGCACCCGGGGAACAACACCCACATGGTCCCGGCGGCCCTCGCGGCGACCGCCAACTCCGCACCGTTTACGTCCTGAATGATGTCAATGGAAAACAGGTTTTACAGCCCGTCCAAATCCACATCGGCATCACCGACGGCATTTATACGGAAGTCACCGATGGCCTGAAGGAAGGTGATAACGTGGTGCTTGCCCAGATCTCGCCGGCCCCCGAAAGGCAGGCTTCCAATCCCCTGGGCGGAATGCCCCGATTCCGTTAAAAAGGAGCGCCGTGCCAGCCAACGCCGTCATCAAACTCGCCGAAATCCACAAAATTTATCGGACGGGCGAAGTGGACGTCCATGCCGTGCAAGGTATCACCCTCGACATCCTCCCGGGTGAATTTGTCGCCATCATGGGTTCCAGCGGTTCGGGTAAATCCACCTTGATGAATATGATCGGCTGTCTGGACCGTCCCTCCTCGGGCAAATATCTGCTCGACGGCATCGACGTTTCCACCCTGGATCGCGATGCGCTGGCCGATATCCGCAATGAAAAAATCGGCTTCGTTTTTCAAGGTTTCAACCTCCTTTCCCGCACCTCCGCTTTGGAAAATGTGGAGATGCCGATGCTCTACAATCGCCACCGCATTCACGCGGCCGAACAAGTGGCTCGCGCCACCCGGGCGCTGGGTCTCGTTGGCCTGGCCACGCGCTCCGATCACCATCCCAATCAACTTTCGGGCGGACAACAGCAACGCGTGGCCGTCGCCCGCGCTCTTGTCAACAACCCCTCCCTCCTGCTTGCCGACGAGCCGACCGGAAACCTCGACAGCCAGACCAGCATCGAAATCATGGGCGTTTTCCAGAAATTGAACGACCAGGGCATCACCATTGTCATGGTTACACATGAACTGGATATCGCCCGCTATACCAAGCGCATGGTCATTCTGCGCGACGGAAAAATCGTCACCGATGAAATGGTCCGCGAACGGTTGGTGGCCGAAAAAGAATTGCAACAACTCCGCCAGGCCCAAAAAGCCGTCAAACTAGCATGAGAATCTTCGCCTCGCTCCGCATCGCCTTGCGCGCCTTGCGCCGCAACAAGATGCGCTCCCTCCTCACCATGCTCGGCATCATCATCGGTGTCGGCGCCGTCATCGCCTCGGTCAGCCTCACCAGCGGCGCCACCAAGCAAATCTCCGACCAGGTCAGCAGTCTCGGCGAAAGCGTTATCACCGTCTTTTCCGGCAATTTTACCCAGGGCGGCACCCGCGGCGGTTGGGGCAGCGCCCCCACGCTGACGGTGGAAGACGCCGAAGCCATCGGTAATGAAGTCCCCAATGTCGCCGCCGTCAGCCCCGAAGTCCGCGACCGTGAACAGGTTTTGTCCGAGGGCCTCAACTGGAACACCCAGGTCATGGGCGAGTCTCCGGATTATGCCCAAATCCGCAACTGGACCATGGCCGAAGGCTCGATGTTTACCAGCCAGGATGTCCGCACCCTCGGCAAAGTCGCGGTAGTCGGCAAAACCGTCGTCGATGAGTTGTTTCCCGACACCAATCCGCTGGGGCAAACCATTCGCATCCGGGACCTGCCTTTTAAAATCGTTGGCGTACTCGCTCCCAAAGGTTTTAATTTGTTCGGCCAGGACCAGGACGATGTGGTCATCATTCCCTATACCAGCCATATGCGCCGCATCACCGCCCGGACCTTTGTGAATGATATCCTGGTGGCCGCCTCCAGCGACAAAGCGATTGACAGCGTGCAGGATGGAATCACCCAATTGTTGACGGCCCGCCATCGCAACGTCGAAGATTTTACCGTGCGCAATCAATTGGAATTGATGCAGACCGTCACCTCGACTTCCCGCACGATGGGAGTTTTGCTGACGGTGGTCGCGGCCGTTTCGTTGATTGTCGGCGGCATCGGCATCATGAACATCATGCTCGTCAGCGTCACGGAACGGACCCGCGAAATCGGCATCCGCATGGCCGTCGGCGCGCGCGCAGCGGACATCCTCATTCAATTTCTGATTGAAGCCGTCACTTTGAGCGCCATCGGCGGCGGCATCGGCATCGCCGGGGGCATGGGGTGCTCCTACCTGCTCTCCTCCCTGGAGTCCATGCCCCTGGTGGTTCCCTTCACATGGATCATGATCTCCGTCGTCTCCAGCGCCCTGATCGGCGTCGTTTCCGGGTTTTATCCGGCTTGGAAAGCGTCCCAACTCGATCCCATTGAAGCCTTGCGGTATGAATAAAATTGCCGCAGCCACGTGGCGGCCCGCCTCCCGTCGCCGCACCATCCGGGCGTGAAAACAGAAATTCTGCCGACGCATACGCCGCGCCTTTTTCAAATAGCGGTGCGTCGCGCCGCGGATTTCCTCCGGGCCGGCCAAATTGTCGCCCTCCCCACCGAAACCGTTTATGGCCTCGCCGCCAATGCCCTGGATCACCATGCCGTCGCCGGAATTTTCCAGGTCAAAGGACGCCCGTCCAATAATCCCATCATCGTCCATGTCGCCACGGTCGAAATGGCGCGGCGCTGCGTGAAACGTTTCCCTCCGCTGGCGGAAAAATTGTCCAGGGCGTTTTGGCCGGGACCGCTGACGTTGGTGCTTCCCAAATCGGATGAGGTCCCGGCCATCGTGACCGCCGGCGGCGATAGTGTCGGCGTGCGCTGGCCCGCGCATCCCTTCATCCAGGTCGTCATCCGGGAGTGCAATTTTCCGCTGGCGGCGCCCAGCGCCAACCTTTCCGAACAGGTCTCCCCCACCAACGCCAGCCACGTCCTCAAACAACTGGCGCGAAAAATTCCATTGATCGTCGATGGAGGCCAATCGCAGGTCGGAATCGAATCCACGGTTTTGGACCTTCGCGTTTCGCCGCCGCAAATTTTACGGCCGGGAATGATCCACGCCGAAACCCTGGCGGCTGTTTGCGGGCAATCCATCCGGTCCTCGCCCGGCCCGCAGGGATCGAAATTGCGAAGTCCCGGTTTGCTGAAAAAACATTATTCGCCAAGGGCAAAACTGATGTTGCTGGAGTGGCGCGACGACGCGGAATTGCATTTCCAACTAAAAAAGCTGGGAATCAAGGAGGGCAAAATCCACGTCATCGCGCATACCCGGATCCCGTCGGAAGGAGCCTTCGCCGGAGTCAACGTCATCCCTCACGATGCGGAAGCTTTTGCGCGCGCGCTCTACGCCGGGTTGCATCTTTGCGATGAAGCCGGGGCGGAAATCATCGTCGTCGAGACGCCCCCCGCTTTGCCTGATTGGTCGGGAATCCTGGACCGCCTGCGCCGCGCCGCCGCGTAATTGTTGCCTACCACCTTTTCGAGTCGGCTAAAAATATTTGCTCGGGAAACATTCCGGGAATCGTGTATCGCAGGGGGAATCCGTCTGGAATCCGCCCTTCATCCTGAGCTTCGAGCATAAAGGCCCCCCACCCACGGTCGGCTTGCTTCATCTGGCTCACAAACTTCTCGTCCGTCGTTTTCGGAGTCAGATAAAGGGCCTGCACCGGTTTCACATTCCGGCTGATATCGTTGAAAGCATCCTGCGGGTCGCGCGCGAGCCAGATGCATTCATGGTCGCCATACCACGCGACAGCCCACGGCACGTCGCTCATCATCAGTTCATTGGGTTTCATAAATCCCGAAACCAACTGAAGTTCCGGCGGATAATACGGCGGGAACACGACGGGGTTGGTCCCGGGCGGCAATAAAACAAAAACCAGGGGCAGGCACGATGCCAGCGCGAACCCACCGATTATCATCGGACGCAATTCGACCACCGCCAACTCCATTTGGTCCAGGAGCGTGAAAAAGAAACCGACGCCGTAAATAAAAAGCGCCGGCGCGAACACGATCAGCAGGTTTTCAGAATTAATGACCGGCGATTCCTCCGAAAGCTGCGTGCGGCCCAAGGATTGCACAATGATGAACAGTCCCAGGCACATCACCAGGAAGTACCGCAACCGCCGGGCCGGCGGCTTCCGAAACCCCAACATCAAGCCGGCCAGAAAAAAAACACTCACCCAACTGCCGCCGAGCGTTGGCAAATCGCTCGAAAGGATCCCCCGGACATTTCTCAGAAATTTCTCCAGGTACATCATCAGCGAAAAGCCGGGAAAATTCGGATGGAGCGAACGTTGCAATGAAAAGCCGGGAGAGAACCAGGTGGTTTCCATCGCCGCATCGCCACTCACGCCAAACAGAGCGCCGCCCGCCAGGTAGTTCCGGACCAACCAGGGAGCCAGTACCACCGCAAATACGCCGAGCACGGTCAGCACATTCGATACCCGCCGTTGCCCGCCATACAACCACAGGAAAATCGCCACCGGAATGATGACCCAGCCGAAGGCGTAACGGGTCAATGCTCCCAAGGCGCACAAAACCCCCGCCGCGACAATCCACGCTGGCAATCGATTGGACCCCGGCTGCGGCTCGCGCCCCAACTCCTCCATCGCCAGCAGGCACCGCGTTAATCCGAGAAAAATGAGTATCAACAACAAGGTCGGCAAACCCGACGTTGTGAAATGCCAAAGCGTTTCGCAGCCCATCGTCAATACCGCCGACAGCCACGCCACCCTTTCGTCAAATAATTTTCGCGCCAGAAAGAACACCGCCGCCGCGATGGCCACCAGCAGGAGCTGATTGAACACGGCAATCAAAAAATCCGGCTCGTACCGCGCAAAGCGGCCGTTGTCCGTCCAAAAGGAATGTTTCAGGTCGATCCCATAATGAAAAGGCAGCACTTTCATCAAGCCGGCCAGCACCAGGGGATACACGGGTGGATTGGCCAGGTCGGGATGATGATCAACGCGCGCCAGGCTGAAATTGGTCTCGGCCAAACCCGAGGACGCATTTCCTGCGTTGCGGTTTTGCACCAGATAAACACTCAAGGGCCGGATGAATTCGGTTGTGTATCCCCGGCCCGTCGCGATGTTCCGCGCCACCTGCGCCGCGTCCATGCCTTCCGGGGTGAACATATTCTGGTACGCCCGCAAATCATAAACCACACCCAGGCCCGCCACCGCCAGCGCCAGGAGGATCCAGCGCAACAACCGCGCCCCGATTCCCATTTCAATTTGATAAATGACGGTCTGAATCGTCTGCGGATACGACATATCTTAAAATCCCTCCAGGTGGTACGTATGCAATTTCCGGTGAAACGTCCGGCGGCTCATGCCAATTTTCTTCGCCGCCAGCGTCCGGTTGCCGTCATTCTCTTTTAAAGCGCGCATGATTAATTGTTTTTCAACTTCCTTAACCGTTAAATCATTTTGTTGTAACATTTGTGTTTCGTTTTTTGCCCCAATCGAAATTTGCCGCGGGAGGTCCCGCACCGAAATCCGCTCGCCCCGGCATAGCACCACCGCATGTTCCATGGCCGTCCGCAACTCCCGCACATTGCCCGGCCACGAATAATTCATCAGCCATTCGAGGGCGTCCGCCGTGAAATCATTCACCGCTTTTCCATTTTCCTTGGCGAATTCCTGCAAAAACCTCAGGGCCAGCAGCGGAATGTCCCCCCGCCGTTCCCGCAACGGCGGCAGCGTGATCTCCACCACCCGTAACCGGAAGAATAAATCCTCCCGAAAGGTACCCGCTTTCACCATCTCTTCCAGATTTTTGTTGGTCGCCGCAATCAGCCGCACGTCCGCCGTCAGGGTTTTGTTCGATCCCACCCGCTCGAATGTGCGCTCTCCCAAAAACCTCAGCAACTTCACCTGGATCGTCGCGTCGATCTCCCCGATTTCATCCAGAAACAGCGTGCCGCCCTGCGCCGATTCAAACCGCCCGACCCGCCGCTCATGCGCCCCCGTGAACGCCCCCTTTTCGTGCCCAAACAATTCGCTCTCCAGCAGCGTCGGGGTCAACGCCGCGCAATGCACCGTCACGAACGGCTGGCCGGCCCGCGGACTCAACTGATGAATCGCCCGCGCGGCCAATTCCTTGCCCGTGCCGCTCTCGCCGCTCAACAACACCGACGCCCGCGTCGGCGCCACCTGCCGCACAATCTCAAACACTTCCCGCATTACCGGCGATTCTCCCGTGAGGTTTTCCAGACCGAATTTTGAATCAAGCTGCTGCCGCAGGGAAACATTCTCCGTCTCAAGCGTTTGCCGCTTCAACGACCGCGCGATGCGCATCTCCAGTTCGTCGATTTGCAGGCGCCCCTTGACAATGTAATCGTCCGCCCCCCGTTTCATCGCGTCCACCGCCAGCTCTTCCGAGCCGTACGCCGTCATCAAAATGCAGATGGGCGGCTTGGGCAGGGACTTGGCGCGCGCGATCAACTTCATGCCGTCTTCGCCGGGCAGCCGGAAATCCGCCAGCATCACGTCAAAATTTTCCGTCTCCAGCAGGTTTATCGCCGCCCGGGCGTCTTCCGCCACGTACACGTCGTATCGCTCTTCCAGCGCGGCGCGCAACCCTTCCCGCGTCGTCTTCTCGTCATCGACGATCAATAGCATCGGTTTGTTCATGCGGTTTTTGCCTCCAGCAAACGCGGTTTCCGTTCATGCAACGGCAGCCAGATTTTAAACGTCGTCCCGTCCCCCACCCGGCTGTCCAATTCGATTCTGCCTCCGTGCAAACGCACAATCCGCTGCACAATCATCAGCCCCAGACCCGTCCCCTTCTTTTTCGTGGTAAAGAACGGTTCAAAAATCCGGTTGATTTGTTCCGAGGGAATTCCGAATCCCGTGTCCGTGACGCTCACCCAGACCCCGTCGTCGCTCTCGCCGGTTTGCAACGTCAAGGTCCCTCCGGTCGTCATCGCCTGCGACGCATTCTTGATGAGGTTGACCAGCACCTGCTGCATTTGCGGCGCGTCAATCGGCGTGTGGGTCAATTGCCGCGCCAGTTTCTTTTTGATCGTGATGCCGCGGTTCTCCAGTTCGGGTTCCAGCAATTCCACCGTCTGCTCGACCACGTCGTTCAACGAGGCGACCTTCAACTGCACTGGCGCGGGCCGGATGGCGCCCAAAAACTGGGTGACGATGTAATCGAGCCTCGAGATTTCGCCTTTGCAGACTTCCAAATAGCTTTCCAGCCGATTCGAAATTTCCCGCGGCGACGCCGGGGGCGCCGGGCGCGTGGCGGATTTTCTTCCCGGCGCCGGCGGCCAATCCTCGGCGCGCAGTTTTCTGAGTTCGCGCTCCATGAGTTGCAAATGGATGTGCAGCGCGTTCAGCGGATTGCCAATCTCATGCGCCACGCTCGCCGCCAGCAGCGTCAACGCCTGCACCCGCTCGCTTTCAATCGCTTCAAAGGTCTTCTGCCGCGCTTCCGTGGCGTCATGCAGGATCAGCGCCACCCCGGAACTGCCGATGGCTTCGCCATCGAGCGGCGCCGCGTACAACCGGAGAAAACGCGGGCGCGGATAATGAATCTCAAATTCCAGCCGCATCACCTTCTCACCGCCCCCGTTGTCCGTCTTCGATATCGTCGCCCAATCCGCTTCCGGCAAAATCTTCGAGATATGCTGCTCGCTGTCGCTGGCTTGCAATCCAATCAGCCGCGTGACGGCCTGGTTGAAATAAATCACCCGCCCATTCTCGTCCACTACCAGCACCCCGTCCTCAATGGTATTGAAAAGGGTTTCCAGGAAACTGCGCTCGCGCGCCAGACGTTGGACCACCGTTTGCAGGCCTTCGGCATCCAACCGCCCGATGCGGCCAAGTACTTTGTCAAGAAAACTGGATTTTGGTAAAATCAATGGAAATTGTTATATTCTAAAGCGACAAAATGGCGCAAAACCAAGTTCTGTCAATTTTAAAATGAGTTTTTATGTCGCAATGAATTCACATTTTAGCCCTGAGCAGGGTGACGTGTTAATTCGCGTTAATTAACGCTAAAACACGTTAACTTTCGGCGCGTCCATTGCGCAAAAACCCGCAAATCGTATATGAGAAATCGTGAATCGTAAATCGCACCGCCCCCGACCCGGTCTGCAGTTTTTTTGCGCTGGCTCTCATCGCGGCGATTTAATCATAAAACGGAGAAAGCGTAAAGTTATCCGGAATCAGACCAGCTAAAGACGACAGACTACCGGTGACTTTTACAAAAATCAACAATCAAAGGATGAGGATGAAGATGAGAAATACGAAGTCAGAGACTCGTTACCTCGTCTCCCACAAAATGTAGCCGCCTGCGATCAGGAAAATTTTCCGTGCGCCCGGCGAAAATCAATTTACGATGCCCCCGTGCCTGCGACCTACAACGAATTGCTCGATGCCACCATCCAACACCTTGAGGATTTAAAATCCCGCGGTGTCCGCAATATCGCGGTTTCAAAGGAAACGCTCCGGCAACTTTCGCAACCGGCCCCGCGAATACCGGCGGCGGTTGCGCCTCTCCATAAACCCTCCGGACCCTCACCTCACCCTGGCCCTCTCCCCTCCCATCGGATGGGAGCGGAGAGGGAATCCGCCTTCGCCAAGGCTACGGCGGACAGGTGGCAGGCGGATGCCAGTGGTCGCTCGAAAGCCCGGCGGGATGCGACAGGTTCAGGGGGGCAAGGTGCGAATGTTTCGGGGGAATCTCTCCCGCAGGCATCTCCGGTGGTCGCGCCCGTTCAAGCTGAAATCGCCAGTCCGAAACCGGCGGCAGAAAAGACCGCCGCCTTCGCTGCCCTGCGCGAACGGGTGATGGTTTGCGTCAAATGCGAACACCTCGCCTCCTCGCGCAAGAACGTCGTTTTTGGCGTCGGCAACATTGACGCGCAACTTATGTTCGTGGGTGAAGCGCCGGGCGCCGATGAAGACATCCAGGGCGAACCGTTCGTGGGACGCGCCGGCGAGTTGCTGACCAAAATCATCCAGGCCATGGGACTGCAACGCTCCGACGTCTATATCGCCAACATTTTGAAATGCCGGCCCGACACGCCCGGGCAATCCGCCGGCAACCGTAAACCGACGACGGATGAAATGGCCACCTGCATTCCCTATTTGCACGAGCAGATTGATTTGATCCGGCCCAGGGTGCTCGTCGCCCTCGGCGCGACCGCCGTGGAAGGGTTGCTCGGTAAAACGGCTGGCATCATGAAATTGCGCGGGCACTGGCAGACCTATCGCGGCACGCCGTTGATGCCGACGTTTCATCCGGCCTACCTCCTCCGCAACCAGGCGATGACCGAGAAACGCAAGGTCTGGGAAGACATGCTGGCCGCCATGGAAAAATTGGGAATGCCCATCAGCGAAAAACAACGGAACTTTTTTTTGACACGGTGAGGCGGGGCGTCAAGCCTCCTGGCCTGACATAAAATGCAGCATCCCCGCCGCCTGGAAAGAGCGTGGATGGGCTGATGATGACTTCTGAAAAATTTCCACGCGCTTTGATTGGCGTCGGTTTTTTCCGCCGGGCTTAAAGCCCCGGCTCTACGGCAGGCAGGGATGCCTGCCGCTACAGTTCATGGGCCGAGGCGCGTCTAATTTTGGAGGTCGAAGCTTCTTATGAATCCGACGGACCCACACCTCACCCCGGCCCTCTCCCCTCCCATCCGATGGGAGCGGAGAGGGAATCCGCCTTCGCTACGCTTCGGCGCGACAAGCAGCAGGCGGACGCCAATAGTCACTCGAAAGCCCGTCAGGATGCGGCAGGTTCAGGGGTTCAAGGCGCGAATCTTTCGGGGAATTCTCACCATGAACCTCAAGGGACAAGAAGGGGGGCGTCGATCATTCTCACCCCTCATCCTCAATCCTTCTCCCCGTTGAGGGGAGAGGGAAGTGCAGGCGAATGCCAGTGGTCATTCGAAAGCCGGGCAGAATACGACAGGTTCGGGGAGGCAAGGCGCGAATCTTTCGGGAAATTCTCTCCCCGTTGAGGGGAGAGGGAGGACGCGATTGGGTCCTGTCATTTTGGATTGCAGCCGCAGAGACGGGCGCATCCCAATTTTCGGCGGCGAATCGCGGAATATGCCGCTCCTAACGGAGCTTGAAAATCATTTTTCCGTTTTCTACAAAGTAGGCCGCACCTACGGTGCTGGAAATGTGGCGGTGTGGGGTGGGCACATGCCGCTTTGGGGAAGGGGGAAAACATCCAACATCCAACATTCAACGCCCAACATCGAATGGGGAAAGCGGTGTCAGCCCCGTTACCCCAAGTAACAAAACAGGCAACGGTCGCCGCCATTGCCTTGAAACGCTATCAACTTCAACACGGAAGTTATCCAACTAATTTGAGCGCGCTCGTGCCGGAATTTTTGCCGGACGTGCCTCGTGATCCGGTTGACGGGCAGCCGTTACGCTATCGGGCAAACGCCAATGGCACATTCCTACTTTATTCGATCGGACCTAATGCCAAAGATGATGGCGGCGATCCTATACATACAAGCCGTGCATCTCCGAGTTTGTTTTGGCAGAATCCCGATGCGTTGGACTGGGTCTGGCCCCAACCGGCAAGGCCGGAGGAGGTCGAGAACTATTACAAGCATCGCCCAAATTAATTTGGGTCTTTCCATCGTCCGGCAATTCGCGTAATTAGCGGGCGCACTTTTATCCGACGTGAAGCAACTGTTTCAGATCGTCCTTGATTGGTACCAGCACGCGCTCCAGACCGGCGGCTTTTGGGTCGTGGGCCTGCTGATGACCATGGAAAGCTCCGTGCTGCCGCTGCCCAGCGAGAGCATCATCCCGCTGGCCGCCAGTTGGTCGCACACCGGCAAGATCCAGGTCAGTCTGCCGGCCATCGTCATTGCCGGCGCGCTCGGCTCCTGGCTCGGAGCCACCCTCGTTTATTGGGTGGCGCGGCTGGCCGGACGGCCGCTGCTGATCAAGTACGGACGTTTCATCCTCATCACGCCGGACAAGATTCAAAAGGCGGAGAACTGGTCGGCGCATTACGGCGCGGCGGGCGTGTTCATCGCGCGGCTACTGCCGGGCGCGCGGCAACTGGTTGGTGTTCCCGCCGGCATCGCCAAATTTGATTACCTCAAGTTTTCCATTTTCACGCTGCTCGGCGCAGCCATCTGGTGCTCCGTCCTGTGCTGGATCGGCGTCAGCATCGGCGCGGACGTGAGCCGGGGCGAGATGCACAAAGTCATGCTGTGGGTCGGAGCCACCGCCCTGGTGCTGGGCGGTCTTTACTATTTTTTCGTTCACCGCCACCTGAGCCGGGAAACCGGAACGGGGAATTCAACCACGGATGGACACGGATGAACACGGATAAAAATGTTTCGGAGGCAAGGTCGTGGTGCGAGCGGGGTGGACACAGACGCTGGAGAGGTTCCGTTGCGAGCGGGTTTTCCGCGAGGCGCGGAAAACTGCACCCGGGGCGGGTGCGCTCCCCGAACAGTTGTGCGCAGCAGTTTTAGGTAAATCGCATGGATAAATACGGATAAACACGGATAAAAGTCCAGAGGTCTGCCGCTACTCATTTCCCTCCAACTCCTTGATCTCCGCCGGTGTCAGCCGGAAATCCATCGCGCCGATGATGCCGTCCAGTTGCTGGGGGTTTCGCGCGCCGACAATCGCACCGGTCACCGCCGGATGGTTCAAGGTCCAGGCAATGGCCACCTCGCCCGCAGTGCGCCCGTGGCGTTGGCCAACGGCCCGCAAGCGTTCGACGATCTTCAGGTTTTCGGAAAATTTAGGTTCCTTGAAATTGTCATTGCGATTACGCCAATCGTTCTTCGGGAGCGAGGGCATGCGTTCGCGCGTCATCGCGCCGGTGAGCAGGCCGGACGCCATCGGCGAATAGACGATCACGCCGACATTGTGGCGCCGGCACCACGGCAACTGCGCCGATTCGATGTCCCGCCGGATGAACGAGTACGGCGGTTGGAGCGAGGTGATGGGCGCGATGGTCTGAAGCCGTTCCATCTCCTCCACGCTGGCATTCGAGAGGCCGATCCAGCGGAGCTTGCCCTCCTTTTGGAGCGCCGCCAGGGTTTGCCAGCCTTCCACGGTTTCCTCCGGGTCATCCGCCGTCCAATGGATTTGGTACAAATCGATCACGTCAACTTGGAGGCGGCGCAGGCTGGCCTCGCATTCGCGGCGGATGGAGTCCGCGCGCAGGGAATAGATGATCTCCTTCTTCTCGTTCCACAACATGCCGCACTTGGTAAAGACGTACGGACGCGGGCCCTTCCAATCGCGCAACGCGCGCGCCACCACCTCCTCGGAATGGCCCAAACCATAAATCGCGGCGGTATCAATCCAATTGATGCCCAGTTCCAACGCGCGATGAATGGCGGCGATGGATTCAGTGTCGTCCTGCGCGCCCCAGCCGAATTCCCAGTCCCCGCCGATGGCCCAGGCGCCAAAGCCGATGGGGGTGATGGACAAATCGGAATTTCCCAAAACCTTGGTTTTCATATCCGCCAAGATAACCTAGACGGACGAAATTTCGAGTCAGGTTTTGGGAAAAATTGCGCGTGATATTGATGGGCAGACATGCCCATGAACCTCAAGGGACAAGAAGGACGGGCGGATATAATTCTCACCCCTCACCCTCAATCCCTCTCCCCGTTGAGGGGAGAGGGAGGTACAGGCGAATGCCAGTGGTCGTTCTAAAGCCCGGAGGAATACGACAGGTTCAGGGGGCAAGGCGCAAAGTTTTTTTCGGGAAATTTTCGCCCGGACCAACTATATTTTCGGCATGGAAAAGAACCGGATTGAGGCGTTCAGCGACGGCGTATTCGCCATCATCATCACCGTCATGGTACTGGACCTGAAGGTGCCGGTCCACGCGGAGATTTCGGCGCTGAAACCGGTGTTGCCGGTTTTCCTGACGTACGTGTTGAGTTTCATTTATCTCGGCATTTACTGGAACAATCATCATCACCTGCTCAAAGCCGCGCGCAAGGTGTCCGGCGGGATGATGTGGGCGAACCTGCACCTGCTCTTCTGGCTTTCGATTTTCCCATTCGTCACGGGTTGGATGGGCGAAAATCATTTCACTCCCGCGCCAACCGCCATTTATGGCGCGGTCATGCTGCTCGCCGCCCTCGCCTATTACCTCCTGCAAACGCTCATCCTGTCCCAGCATGATGGTGATTCGAAACTGGCCCGGGCGATTGGAAAAGATTGGAAAGGAAAGCTTTCACCGGTTTGTTATATGGCGGGCATCGCAATGGCATTTCTCCAGCCATGGATTTCGTGTGTCATTTATTCCGGCGTGGCCCTGATCTGGCTGATCCCCGACCGGCGCATCGAAAAAGTGGTGAAGGAATTGGAGGATTAACGTCGGCACAAGCCGGAACGATTCAGTTGAAAAATGGCCTCACGCAAAGGACGGGAAGCAAAGGATTTTTCAAATGAAGGAGTTTCAAGAAAGCCTGACTATACCATATCAATAAAAGTTGTGGCCGTAAAACCCAACCAGGATGAGGGAGGGAGGGCCGCAGAGGAGACGCGCGCTTCGCGCGGCTTCGCATCAGGCGGCTGTCGTTGGGGGCCTGGACACCCAGGGCGGCGCTCGCGGACTCGCTTGCCTTGGGCTCAGAGCTGTCACCCCCTACGGGGTTTTAATTTAGCGGCTGCGCCGGATCCTTGAGGACGAGAACGAGAACGCGGACGAGGCAGAATTTCGCGGCATCCGCTAAACGGCCTCGGTGCGGCCTGCGGCCAAAAAGTGCAGCCAACATTGGGTCACCGGGCGCGAGTAAATTTTTTCCAGCGCCCGCGCGTAGAGTTTCAGTTGGGGCGCATAAAACCGGATTTTGGCCGGTACATCCCCGGCCCGGACATCATCCGTTTTGAAATCCACAATCCAAATCTCCCCGGACATCAGCACCGCCAGGTCCACGACCCCCTGCACCACGACGAATTCGTTTTCGAGGTCCGGCGATTTCGTTCCCAGGATTTCGTCCAGTTCGCCCGGACTGAACCGGGCGCTGAAGGGCAGTTCCCGCCGGATGAACTTGGATTGTGCCAGGATGGCTTTCCCGATATCGGAAGCCCAAAATGAAGCGATCGACTTTAAATCCAGCGCCGCCCGCTCTTCCGCCGTCAGGTATTTCGCAGTCTCCAGCCACTCCGCCTCGGTTTCCAATGAGCCGGTGGCTTCAAGATTGAGATGCTGAAGAAATTTATGATGCGCCAGGCCGGCATCGACGGCTGATAATTTCGAGCGCGGGCCGCGGCGTGGCGGAACAAAAAGGTGTTCCGACTCATCCTCCAACTCGTCATTGGCCGCGCGACGCAGCACGGTGACCGACGATTTCGCGGCCCGTTTGGTAGCCGCTTCAAACGGGTAACGCCAATCCAAAATCTCCTGAATTTTTTTCCGTGTGGCGGCATCAAGCTCCCGCCCTTCTGGTTTTTTCCCGGAGCCATCCTTCGGCGGTTCGGGCGACAAATCCTGGTCGTTGACGAATCGCCAGCGCATAAAAGTAAATTCACCCTGCCATTGGCTTTTGGTCTCCATTCCGGGTTGCCGCCGGAACCAGAGCAGCAACCAGTCCAGGTAACTTCTCGCAGACAAAATCTCGCGGGTGGAAAGGGGGCCGGACTGAGGGGCAATCGCTTCCCATTTTTTTTTCGGGACGCTGCCGC
>JBKQUF010000044.1:0-9894 GCA_052140285.1 Limisphaerales bacterium
TGCCGGCTGCTCCCTTTGGAGTAGCAGCGTGCCGACTAGCCCGGATATTTCACACCCGCAAGGCCGGAGCGCCGGTTTGCAACCGGCTTTTAGCATCTGAAAGTCCCACGCCGACAACATGTCGGCGCTCCGGTCTATCGTCGTTTCAAGCGCAATATGAAATATCCGGACTAGTGCCCCTTCTTTTTGGCGGCAGGGGAATGGTGTGCTGAATTTTCCTTCACCGCCGCGATCATTTCTTCCATGCCTTCCTTGATCTCGCCGACCTGCGGATGCACTTCCTTGATGAGATCGTGTTCTACCCGGGACAATTTTTCGATGCGCTTGCCCTGTTCGCGAAGCTGGTCCAACAGGGCGTTTTGTTTGATGGAAAGCCGGCGCATCCACCAAAAGCAGACCCCCCAGCAAATGGTGCCCGCCAGAGTCATCCAGAAGGCGAGGCTGTTTCTATCCATTTGGAGGACCTAAACAATGGTCAACTGCACGCTGTTCTCGATGATGCCCGCGCTGATGGCATAGCGGGTAAGCCCGGCGGTGTCGTGGATATCGAGCTTCTGCATGAGATGCTCGCGATGCTTCTCGACCGTCTTGATGCCGATGCCGAGTTTCGACGCGGTTTGCTTGTTGGCGTTGCCTTCGGCGATGAGTTGCAGGATCTCCATCTCGCGGGAAGTCAACGAGGCGGCTTTCTTTTTGAAGTCGCCCGCGCGGTCGGGCGTCAATGGATGAATCCGGTCCTGCCGCCGGGAAATCGAATGGTTGTAAAAGGTTTTCCCCTGTTGGACTTCCCTGATCGCCTCGCAAACCACATGCGAGGAGTTTTGTTTGAGGAGAAATCCCACGGCCCCGGCTTCGGTCGCGTTCTGGACATACGCGTCATCACTGTGCGCGGAGAGAATCACGATTCGGGTGTGGGGCAGGGCCTTGAGGATTTGGCGCGTGGCTTCCAATCCGTTGAGTTGCGGCATGGCGATGTCCATCAACACCACGTCGGGATGAAGCTTTTTTGCGAGCGCCACCGCCTGACGGCCATCCGGGGCCTCGCCGGCCACTTCCAGATCGTTTTCCAGTTCAAGCATCTTGCGAAATCCTTCGCGCACAATCGTATGGTCTTCCGCCAACAGAACAGTGATTCGTTTCATATAAATTCAACGTTTGCTTTCAGCCGCTTCCGCCAGAACCAGCGCCTTCCCCTTCCCGGCAAAGTGATAGGCCGGTTCGAAAATCATTTTCCGGCTGCCCGCCGTGAACCACAGCCGGAGTGTTCCATGGTCTCTATCCACCGGCGTGGCGATGGCCCCGATGGGGCGGCTCTTGCCGTTTTTGCCGTCGGCTGTGGCGGTCCCCGTGATCGCCACCGCTTTGCCCTGGCTGGCCTCCTCCAGCGACTTGTCCGAAACGACAATCGCCAGCCGGCCTTTTTCATTTTTGAAAAAGTAAGGAAACACCTTGAGATGGTAATTCCCCATATAAACCCCGTTTGTGCGCTGGAGCGGACCGATGATCAGCGTGGCTTTTCCCGCGCCAACCGGCATGGAACTGGAATCAATCAGGAGAATCCGGCTGGCCGGCGCGGAATCGCCCGCCCCCGGCGCGGCCTGGGCGTTGCCCCAACCGGCAACGAGCAGCGCCAGCAAAAAAGTGATTCGTTTCATATCAATTCAAGATATGGCATTAGCGGACACCATCAGTGATTCCCCCCCCCGCGCAGGTTTGCCGGGCGGAATTTGCGCCGTGACGGTGGTGCCTTTGCCCGGGGTGGACTCAATGCTAAAATGGCCGCCGACCATCTCCAATCGTTCCCTCATGCCGAGCAGCCCCAAATGTTTGCCGCCTTTTCCGTGCAGTATGCGGTTCACTTGGAAGGACTTGCCGTTGTCTTTTATTCTCATGCGAATCGTGTCCGGCAGTTTCTGGATGTTCACTTCCACTCGGCTGGCTTGCGCATGGCGCGCCACGTTGGTGAGCGCCTCCTGCGCGATCCGAAAAAGCACCGTCCGTTTGGCCATGTCCAATTGTTCTACTTCCGCAAAGGCCTTCAAGTGAACGAGAATCCCCGTGCGTTTGGAAAAATATTTTGCAAACGAATGAAGGGCGGGAATCAGTCCCAGGTCGTCCAGCACCGCCGGGCGCAAATCGCGGGCAAACTGATGGACGATGTCCACCGATCTTTCCACCAGCCGTTGCGTGCGGGCGATGTTGCGGTTAAGTCCCTTCGTATTCGTCGCGGCCTCCCTCGCCAGGGCCGCCAGCCGGACATTGATCCCCGTCAACGTCTGGGCAATGACATCGTGCAACTCCCGGCTGATTTCCCGCCGTTCCTCTTCCTGGGCCATCAGCGTCTGGCGCGACAATTGACGCAACTGCTCCTGCAGGCGGTCCGACTGCGACAATAACTCGCCATAATGATGCTCGCTTTTTTTGAGCGCGGCCTCCACCGCCTTGCGCTGGACGATTTCCTTTTCCAACTCCAGGTTCGAGGCGGCCAGCTCCACCGTGCGCTGGCTCAACATTCCGACGATTTTATTCAGGTGGAGGGCCGCCTCCCGCACGGTGTGATAAGTTTTCTCGATTGGGGTGATCGCCTCGGTGAAGAAAGTCCCCGCCCGCCGGGTCAGCGTGTCGCGTTTGCCATCCAGGCTGCCGGGCAGCACCGTAGTCACCAGGATGTGCTCATGGAGCCTGGCGATGTCCAAAGTCTGCAGGCCGGCGGCCAGCGCCCGCCGGCCCAGGCCGCGGGCCGGTTGCAAGCCCGCCCGGCGGCCCTGCTTTAGATAGGCCAGGAGCGCCGACTGGTAATATCTGGAAAATTTGGCTTTCATGAACCGCCGTATTCGCGCGCGACCCGCCGCACGGACTTCGCCGATTTTATCACCAACTGTTGGGTGCTGGCGATTTCATTCTTCAGGCCCGTGATGTTGCTCCGCGCCTCCTCTTTCAACGTGAGGAGGCGGACGTTGATGCCCAACAAAGTCTGGGCGATTTCATCCTGGAGTTCGCGGCTGATTTTCCTGCGCTCATCTTCTTGCGTCGCCAGCATCTGGTGCGCCAGTTGCCGCAGGCCTTCCTGGAGTTGCAGGGACTCCTTCAACAATTTCCCATAGTGTTCGCCGCTCTTTTTGAGGGCCGTTTCCATGCTCTTGCGCTGGACGGTGCCGCGTTGCAATTGACGGTTCGTGGCGGCCAGTTCTTTCGTTCGCCGTCCCAGCTTCTGGTTCAGCCGGTCCAGTTGAATCTTGCTCTGCCGCGCGGCGCGGTGCGTTTCCACGATTGGGATGATGGCCTCGGTAAAAAAAATCTCCGCCCGTTTGGCGATTCCATCCCGGCTGTCGGCTGCCTCCAGGATCACGAGCGCCCGCTCGTGAATCCGGGCGAGCTCCAGTGTCTCCAAGCCCAGGGCCACCGCGCGACGTCCCACTCCCAATGCCGGCCGCAGGCTCGCGCGCGGTCCGCGCTTCAGATGTTCCCGCAGTTCCGCAACATATCGTTGGGACAGCCGGATTAATTTTTGTTTCATTTCGTCATCGGGACTTCGACGGAACTCTTCCGGGATGCTTGATCTCTCAGTGACACGCCGGGATTCCAAAACAAATGTCGGACAATTGTTTCAATTTGGATATAAGGTGTTCCCCGTATGGCATGGCGGATGGTTTGGGAACCACGCCTCCCGCTCATTTTCCTTTGGCCGTCGCTCTTTCCATCTACGGCTACCACTTTCGCAAGACCTGCCGGGTGCTGGAGTTGTGACCCGGGATACGCGATGGAAGTGATCCCACCCCTGGCGCATATTCTGGTAATACCTGATAGCCAACGGGGCGTTTGATGGCGTAACATTGCCTGCTTGAATAAACGGAAAACTGTCAATGCCGCGTGAACGGCATGGCTTCAACGTTAATGAACGAACACGAAAAACATACGGAATTTCTCCGGCAGTGCGTTCTTTACGACGAAAGCGCCCGGCGCCAGAATCTGGTGAAAGAAATTGCCTGGATTCAGCGTGACCTGCGCTGTGTCCGGCGCGCCATGTGGCTGATGGCCTTCCTGGCCGCGTTGGTGGTGGCGGTTCTGGGCTATGCAAAGATTTTGGTCCGGAATTTCCCCTACAACGAATCGCAATTCACCGTCAACCTTGTCTTCGCGTTGGGCGTGGGATTCCTGATCAGCCTCCTGGCCTTTGCCAGCCTCTGGATCGTCTATCGCTGGAAGCTGGACCTGCGCCGGGAGGAATGCCGCCAGATGGTCACCAAATTGTTGGAGTCGCGACTGGGAAAGCCGGCCAGGACGCTTCTGCCGGCCAATTCTGGCGGCGAGGAAAATGCGCTTCCCAAGTTGACCGAAGCGGCCATGGAAAATTTTACGGGAGAGCTCGATTCGGGAAGCGAATTATGAAGGCCGGTGGTTTGCTCGCGTTTTTTTTTGCGACGGCGTTGGTGGCGCAGGCGGGTGACGACACGATTACCCTGCCGGAAGTTCTTCAAAGCGCGCAACAATGGGCGCAGGAAAATCTCGATACCAACGTTCTCAACACCCTCACCAATGCGGACAATCTTGAGGAACAACAATTCCTCCGCGACATGCAGCAGTGCTTTCAAGGCGATTACGTCGTGGATTTGGCGGCGTTGCGGCAAACGGCCCAGTCTCTCCTGCCGCTGCTCGATAGTAGCGACGATACCCGGCCCTACGCCGCCTGGCTCAAGGCGCGCATGGATTATCTGGATATCGCCGACGAGATCCGGCTCACCATCCCGCCACCTTCTGTCCCAACCAATCAGCCGCCTCCGCCCCCTCCCAATCCTCCCCCCCAAAACGAACGCGAACTTTGGGTGAAAAAAGTTTCCCTCACTCCCTGGCCGGCCCTGGCCAACGAATACGTGCCGGAATTGAAGCCGATTTTTACCGCGCAAAACGTTCCGCCGGCCCTGGTCTGGGTCGCGGAAGCGGAGTCCGGATTTGACCGGAACGCCTTAAGCCCCGCGGGAGCGGCCGGACTCTTTCAATTGATGCCGGACACCGCCCGCCGGTTCGGCCTTTCCCTCTGGCCGCGCGACCAGCGCTATCAGCCCGAACCCAGCGCGACCGCCTCCGCCCGCTATCTGAAATATCTCCACGATCATTTCAAGGATTGGCGCCTCGCGCTCGCCGCTTACAACGCCGGTGAAGGCTCGGTCCAAAAGCTCCTGGATCACTATCAAACGGACAACTACGACGCCATCGCCCAGCATCTTCCCGCGGAAACGCAAATGTATGTGCCCCGTGTCGAAGCCATCCTCCGGCAACGTGAAGGCGCAAACCTCGAACAACTTTCCGCGCCGCCAGGTTGACCGGAAAGCCTGATCAACCTTCTGGTTACACCTGATGGCGAAGAGCCGCCCGGCGGCATACTTTGTCCCCAGTTTCAAAAACCAATAATCAATAACTGAAAGTAAAAACAAAATGAAAATAAAATCAACCTGCCCTCTCACGCTCCTGATCGCCACCGATATCGACGGTGCGACCAGCGTGATCAACAAAATGACCGTCGCCATCCCTGTGGCTGCGAACTAAACCATCAACTTATTGCCGACCGGCGCAAAACGCGCCGGCCAGCATGCCAGCCATAAGAAAATTATGAACACAAAAACCGTCGTTGCCGTCATTTTGGTCACTTTCGGCATCGTGGTGCTCGCTTACTCGGGCATCACCTTCAAAACTCCGGGCACGCCGATCGAGTTCCTCGGCCTGCGCATTCAAACCACCGACAGCCACTTCATCCCGCCCGTCGTCGGAGCCTTGGCGCTCGTCGGCGGCATTGTGTTGCTGCTCGTGAAACCCCGGCGAGCCTGATGAACGAACTCTGGTGCTGACCGGATACGAAACCCCCTGACAAAAAGACACGCTATGAACTCTGAACTTGTAAAACAGGCGCTGGAGAAAGTTGGCAACCCCAATATCCTGGTAAATCTGATCTCACGCCGGGTCCGGCAACTCACTGCCGGCGGTGGAGGGATAAACCGTCCCCTGGTCTTAAACACCGGAAATCTGGGAATGGCCGACATCGCGTTGCGCGAAATTGTCGAAGAAAAGATGGGCTGGGAGCTGCCGGAAGTGATGACCTTGGTGCGCCCCATCGCCAAGAAGCGCAAGAAATATTAGGCGGGGAGCCTACGCCCAACCGCCCGGCCGCTCAAAGGCCAAGCCGTCGATAAATCCTCAAGTCATGAAAACGAAGGAAACGAAAGACCGCGCGGCTGACCCTGCGGCGGCTGTGGAACCGCGAGATTTATCCCGATTTGAAGGAGAAGGCGGCTTGGCTGCGCCTGCCCCCGCGTCGGTTGATGTTCCACCGGATAACGCCCTTTGGCGCCGGTGGCGCCGGGCAGCCAATCAGAAAAATTAACAACCTTTGACGAATACACGAATATGAATAAATCAAAATGTCCCCACTGTGGTTTTAAACTCGGCAATTTCCTCTACGCGGATGCCTGTCCGCAATGTCACGAGGAATTGAAGCACAACACGAAACGGCAAGTTTCGACCCCAAAACATGAGATGCAACGTTCGCCATCATGGGCGGAGCGGTTTTTCCTCCGGATCGTTCGCTTGGTGGAGAGTTGAATTGAAACCATTAAAGCGAATCCCACTTATGAATACGTTGAAACTCATTGGCCTGACCCTCTTCCAGTGGGTCAAACAAGCCTGCTTGCTGCCCAAAACCATCGTGAAAGCTTTCCGCCAAAGGCAGCAGCAGGCCATTCGAAACGAACTGGAAGCCGAACGACTCGACCGCATTCGCAACCCGGTGAAGTATCGCGGGAAGTGATTGGAATCCGATGCGAATCAACCAGCCCCGCTGAAGTGCGAATCATGAACATTAAAGATGCGCAAGTGCGGAAGTGTTATGACGACCAGCTCGTTGACGCGGGCGAGGCCACCGAGGACCTGCGCCAGGTGCATGCCCTGCTCGCCACGCATGATTTGTTTCAGATGCTCGAAGGCGCTCATTCCATCAGGGTTTATGAGACGATTGAACACCTCCTCTCCCCGGAAATGCGCCCGGGTTTGCGCCGGTGGTATCAACGTTCCGGGGGCGGGGAAGATTACGCGGCGATTGAATTTTGAGAGTGGTTGAGTCACTTGGCCGGAGAAAGGCTCGAAAACTCAAAGATAACCCCCGACAACCCATCTTGAGCGCGCGAACATTCAAACGCTCCCAATGAAAGAATCCTTATGCGACGCCCCAAAGGTGTTAAAACCAGAAAATCAGTCTCCAAACGCTTCAAGATCAGCGCCACCGGAAAAATTCTTTTCCGCGGGGCGGGTAAACGCCATTTGATGCAAGGCAAAAACTCCAAGCGCCGGCGGTCGTTGGAAAAAGCCAAAGTCCTCGGGCCAACCGATGTTTATCGGATTAAACAGAATCTGCCATTCAGTCACTAAACGTCAGGCCGTCACGTTCAGGCCATTATCATCATCCATCAGAAAACTTGCGGTCGGATTGGTGGCCGTTGGATTGCTGGCCGTCGCGGTTGAGTCTGTCGCGCTGAAGCTGTGGTGATGATGATGGCCTTTGTGAGCCGAGGAGGCGGCGGAGGCGGATTTAAGGTCGGTTTGCAAGCTGGTAAAGTCTTGTTTGGCGTTGGTTAGATCGCCGGATTGCAGCGAGGTGACCAGATTTTGATAGTCCGAATTGGCCTTGGTATTGGTGCCGAATGGCTGGCTGGAGGTGGTCTGCGAATTGCCCTGCAAATCCTGCTGAAACGCCGCCAACGCGCTTTGGGCGGTGGAAAGATTGCCGGATTGAAGCGCGCTGCCGATGGCTTGAAAATCCTGGACAAATTGACCGCCAACATTCTGGTTCGCGGGCTGATACAGGTTGGTGGTGGAGGAAATACTGGAGATGCTGCTCATATTGGTATGTTGTTAAATTGCCTGATGGACCATTTCATCAGTTGCATCGGCTAAAACGGACCGGACTTTAGGAAAGAATCCAAGTTTTGCATAAGACCCTCATGCGATGGTCAAGGCTTGATTTTTGAAAACAAATAACTGCTCCAAACGAGCAGAAGCGCCGCCACTCCGGCGAGTACGCCCAGATCGGTGACGACTCCAAAGTGAAGAACCGCGCCGTTGAGCGCATAGCGCAGGCCGTCCACGCCATAGGAGAGGGGATCAAGGCTGGTCAGGATGGCCAAAGCCTTGGGCAGATTCTCCAGCGGGAACATCGCGCCGGAGAGAAAAAAGAGCGGCATGATGAGAAAACCGATGATGAATTGAAAGCCTTGCATGTCGCTCAAGGACGAGCCAATGGCCGACCCCAGAGCCGAGAACACTATCCCGATGAAGGCCATGAAAAGGAATGCCAGGGGAAGAGTGGCCAAGTCGTGCCAGCGAAATCCCGCGATGAGGCAAACGGCCAGGAAAATCAGCCCTTGCATCAGGGCCACGGTGGCGCCGCCTAATATCCGGCCCAGGATGATCCACAGCCGGGGCACCGGCGCCACCAGCGTTTCTTTCAGGAACCCGAACTGCCGGTCCATGATCAACTCAATGCCGGAAAATACCGAAGTGAACATAATGGTCATGGCCACCAAGCCGGGCGCAATGAATTGAATGTAATTGCCCATGCCGGCCCGTTGAAAGATCGGGCCGAGGCCATAGCCCATTGCAAGCAGGTATAACAAAGGCTGGGCCAGCGAACCCACGACGCGCGCCCGGGAACGCACGTAGCGCTTCAATTGCCGCTGCCACAGAATATAAATGACATTCATATAGTGACGGTTATCGCCTCCACATTTTGGCCATCTGACGCATCCGGTCGGTGGAATTGGCCTCTTCCTCACGAATGGTCGAGCCGGTCAGGGCCAGAAAAGCCTGTTCCAATGTTGCCGCGCCGGTTTGCTGCTTCAGCATCTGGGGCGTTCCCTGGGCAATCAGGCGGCCGCCGTCAATAATGAAAATGCGTTGCGCCACGCGTTCGGCTTCCTCCATGTAATGGGTGGTGAGGAAAACGGTGACCTGCTCCTCTTCATTGAGTTTTTTGACCTGCGTCCAGAGTTGGTTGCGGGTCTGCGGATCGAGTCCCAGGGTGGGTTCATCCAGAAAGAGGATCCGGGGCGTGTGCAACAGGCTGCGCGCGATTTCGAGGCGCCGGCGCATGCCGCCGGAGAAGCGTTTCACCGGATCGCGCCGCCGTTCCCACAGTTCAAAAGTGTTCAAAAGTTTTTCGATGCGCGCGGCGCGAACCGTCCGGGGAACCCGGTAAAGCGCGCCGTGAATTTCCATATTCTCCTGCGCGGTCAATTCATCATCCAAACTGGGGTCTTGAAACACGATGCCAAAGCGCCGGCGGACTTCATTCGGATGGGTGACCGGGTCCAAACCGTCCAACTCCATTTTGCCGCTGGTGGGCGGCAATAACGTGGTGAGCATTTTGATGGTGGTCGTTTTGCCGGCGCCATTGGGTCCAAGAAAGGCGACGATCTCGCCCTTGGCGATCTCGAAGGAAACATCCTGCACGGCGGTGACCGTGCCGAAAGTTTTGGTCAGATTTTGAGCGCGAATCATGTCCTGAAATGAAATCAGACTTCAAGGAAAGCGCAACGAACCTTTTTCGATGCGAGATGATTTCCACCCCTCACCCACAATCCCTCCCCATGAACCTCAAGGGACAAGAAGGGAGGAGGGCTATCATTCTCACCCCTCATCCTCAATCCTTCTCCCCGTTGAGGGGAGAAGGAAGAAACCGGCGGACGTGTCGAGGAACATCGGGGGTTCAGGGGGTCAAGGCGCGAATCTTTCGGGGGAATCTCTCCCCGTTGAGGGGAGAGGGAAGTCACAATCGTCGGACTTGGGAAAACTTGGGGTTCATGGCCCCGATGCGCGTCCATTCTTGGAGGTTGAAGCTCCCCATGAACC
>JBKQUF010000045.1:0-16046 GCA_052140285.1 Limisphaerales bacterium
GCACCTCGCTTTCCAAGGCGTGGAAACTCATTGAGCGCTTTTCCGAAGACATTGATCTGATCGTGGACAAACAGACGTTGGGCTTTGCCGGTGATGCGTCTCCCGATCAGGCTCCAAGCAAAAAGCAACGCAAGCTCCGCCTCGAAGCCTTGATGGAAGCCTGCCGTTGCTGGGTGCAGGAAATTTTGCAACCCGCGCTGGCCGGCCGCATCCGTGCCACGCTCGGCCCCACCGGCTGGAAACTTGAAGTTGATCCCGACATGGACGACGGCCAATGCCTTCTGTTTCACTATCCCGGTGTCTTTGCCCCGACCGAAGCCGGTTATGTGCGTCCGGTTGTGAAAATCGAACTTGGTGCCCGCTCTGATGACTGGCCGCATCAGGAAAAACCGATTCAACCCTATCTTGCCGAAGTCTTCCCGCAATTGGCAATGGGTGCGAGCTTTCCAGCCCGCGTTCTCGCCGCCGAACGCACCTTCTGGGAAAAAGCCCTGCTCCTGCACGAAGAAACATTCCGTCCCGCTGACAAACCACGCAAAATCCGCATGGCCCGGCACTACTACGACATCAGACGTCTCATCACGCGCGGCGTAAGAGACACCGCCAGTTTGACTCGAGAGGTTTTCGCAACGTCAGGGCTTAAAGTTGTCGCAGAATGATTCCAAGAAATTCACGCGGCGGGATGCAGGCTGAACCGTGCGGTTTTCCAAGCGAAAGCAAATCATCGTCAGTGGTGACAATATAGGCGGCGCGAACCGCCACCGCCGCCATGACCACCGGGTCGTCATCCGGATCGCGTTTCACCGTTTTCTTCACGGGAATGTCCTCTTCCAACTTCGAGACGCGCTTCAGCCAGGCGAGCCAGTTGATCCAGTTCGGATTCTTCCACCGTTTTTCATGCTCGGCAACATATTGAACCGTCTCCGCCCACTCGGCCGTCAGCCAGGGAGTGCGATACGAATGAAACCCGCCCAGGGCCAGCAAGGTTAAAATCTTGCGGGCGTCGCCACCGCGCCAGCCAATGCCGGAAACCACCACCGAACTGTCTAACACGACGCGCGGTTTAAACGGCACGACGCGCCTTTTTCACTTTTTTGACCATTGCCAAAATTTCCGCCGGTTCCGCCTCGTTGCCCCCGTCCGGCTCCATATGCCGGAACTGTTTCAACAGCGCCGCTTTCTCGCGTTCCTGCTCGTTGCGGATCAGATCGCGCACCACGTCGCTTTGGCTGGAAAACCCCCCGGCCTCCCGGCGTGAATTCAGCCAGCCCTTTTGCTCCTCTGCCAACGAAATGTTTAATGTGATCGGCATGATTTCATCCTGCCACATTGTTTTATTTTGTCAATATCCGCCATTCACCCGCGCGCGGTCCGATTTAGCTTCGACATCGGCATGCGCTCGAAAGCCCTCCCCAACCCTTCAAAAACACAGGTACACGTAAACCGAAAAAGAAACCGCCGCCAGCCCGGCCAGCGCGGCGACTGACCAGAGAAAATTCTTCTGCCGCGAGGCAATCGAGAACGTGGCAATGATCACCCCCATCTGCGATGCCAGCATCCCGTAAAAAAAGAACGTGCTGCGCCGGTGATGCCGTTCCGCCGACTGGTTGCTCTTGCGCACCTGCAATTCATAAATGCCGGCCACCGCCATGTTCAGCTTGGATTCCTCGTCGTAGCGCGCCGCGGTATAGCGCAATCGCGCCGCGCTGAAACTGCGGAATACCCCCTGGCCTCCGTCGCGCAATTTCCGGTCCAGCGCGTCGATGGCTTGGTTGATGGATTTGGTCCGGTCGTCAAAATCCGAGGCGGCTTGCTGCGCCGCGCTGAGCGCGTTCGCCAGCGTCGCATCCGAAACTTTTGCCACCTCCGCGCTGATCTCGGATTCCGCCGCCGAACTGCTCACCGCGGTGAGCGCCGAGCTGACGTCGTCATCCAATTTCGTCGGGGTCGCGGCAGGCAGCTCGCCTTTTTCAAGGGCCGCAACGGTCCCGGCCTCGGCACCCCGCAAAACCGAGGCATCGACCGGGCCAAACGCGCTGGTGGAGGCCAGCAAATCCAAATCGTCGTTGGCGAGCGCGCCGCGCAATTTCTTGGCCTGGTAATAACTCCATTGGTCGCCGGCCTTCGATTGCAACTGCGCGGCAAAGGAACGGTCGTATTGCGCCCGGGTCATCTCACTGGAGGCCAGACCCGCCAGGGCCGTCGCAATCACCGTCATGATAATTGGCGTGGCGATGAGAATCTTGCCCCATTTCGAATCCATCAGGTCTCGTTTCAGTTCTTCCGGGATGACAATTTTGGATGCCATGATTTATTTTGTCATCGGCGCATTGGTGGACCCGGTAGGCGTGGAATTGGCTGGGGCCACGTAATCCCATGCGTTGGTTGTGAAAATGGTGGTGGTCTTGAATTTTACGGGCAAGGCCCGGTCGAATTTTCCCAAATACCAGCCCAGCGCGAGCGCCACCAGGATGATCAGCGCCAGGTAAAGTCCCCACGGGTTTTTCTTCTCGGCGAACGGGTCCACCAAATCACGCTGCGAACCGGGCGGCAGCGTGGCGATTTTGGTCAGGCTGGCGCCGAACGGCACGTTGATTTTGGCCTGGGCATTCACCGCCCAGCCGTTGGCATCCAGGATCGGGCCAAGATTGCGTTTTCGCAATTTCAGCCACGCCATGATCACCGAGGGCAGCGAGATGGCCAGGAACAGGCCGACGATAGCCAACGGGATTTCCCAGTGCGGCAGGCCAAAAAGTTTCGTGAAAATCAAGCCCAACGCCCCCATGAGTGTGGTCAACACCAAGGCGATCGCCGCGAGCGTGCCCGTGTCAATTTTGTTCGATGCCGCAGTGGCCGCCGACGCGGCGGTGGACTGCAAGTTCGCGGCGGCGGCGGCGTCGGCGTCGGACGCGCGCTTGGCGACCTGTTCCTCGATGAACCGGACCAGTTTTTTGTACGGCGCCCAGAACGCCTGCCGGACGCTGATGGGATTGGGGACGATGCTCGTGATCGTCGCGTCATAATCATTGCCCTTCCGGTCATAGAAAATGCCGTTGCGGCCCACCATCAAATTGTCGTCGTCGCCTTGGGAAAACACGGCGAGAATGCTCATCTTTTCGCCGGTGGCTTTCCGGGTGCAATCCACGTAGGCCAGATACGCGCCCGCCAGGCCCGCCATCGTCGCGTGCCGCGCCGCGTCCTCCACCGTGAGGCACAAATCGCAACTGCGCTGGTCCAGGTAAAGCCGTCCGGCTTGAAAAATCGCGTGCGCCCGGCGGCTGTAAAAATTTTTGAAGCTCACGAAATTGACGCACAACGTGTAAAGATCGCGGTTGAATCGAATCAGTTTTTCCACGGCGGCGATGGCGTTTGCTTCCGGTTCCAGCGCCTTGTCTCTGCCGATCAAATCCCCGATTTCCCCCTTGGATTTGCCGTCCAAAATTTCGCGAATCCGCTTCAACCCCAATTTTTCCACCGACCCGCCGACTTTCCCCGCCGACCATGCGTCAAACGGCGCGAGTTTGCCCTGCAACTGAATCCAATCCTCCCCGGTGAGCGCCGTTCGGTCGCCCAGCAGCGGTGTCACGGCGGCGCTTTTCAACGCGGACAGGGCCGCCGCCCAGGCGGGATTTATATCCGTCTCCAGCGGCAGCGCTTTTCCCGCGGCAATCTGCGCGAGCGGAAAGCCGGTGATCTCCGGCGTGCCGACCGTCAAATCCTTTGTGGTGAAAGCGAGGTTCTCCGGCTCGCGGCGGTTCAGCGCCGACACCGCATCCGGATTGAACGCGGCAAAACGGCACCGGGTGAAATAATCATCCACCTTTGCCTTTACCGCGCTCACCGCGGCGGACGCCGCCGCGGTGGCTTCTCCCAGCGGCAGGATGTTTTTGTCGCCTTCCGCCTGCTTCCACCAATCGGAATAAACCTGCGCTTCACCAAAGAACTTGTCCGCTTTTTCCTGGCTGATGCCCGGTTTGCCGCTCCGGTCGATTTCGGCGCCGAGACAGTCGATGATTTCCGTGATCACCGCCTTGGTGGCGTCATTGTCCGCCGCGTCGGCGGGAATGATTCCGTCGCCATTGAAATTTGTCGCCTCGAAAATTTTCGCGGTGTCCCCCACGTCTTCCAGATTGATGCTGGTGGCGTCCTTTTTGCCGAGATTGGCCAGAATCTGTCTGGCCGAGGAGAGGATTTGTTTCCCTTCAGGCGTGGCGTCATTAATGGCCGCGAGCGCCAGTGACGCCGGGCCTTTCAACAGGTCGTCGGGATTCTTGAGCAGGCTCGTGGCCCATTTGGCGGCGGCAATGACCTCCGGCGCGCGCACCCGGCCGTCATGGTCCGTGTCAATCAGGTCCAGCGTGCGGCTGTCGAATTCCAGGCCGCGCGTGGGGCAGGCGAGGGCCACCCAGAGCTTTTGGTCCAACTCATCCAGTCTGGCCAGGTCGGCGCCGGAGTCCAGTTTGACCTGGTCAAAACCGCCGGCGCGGAAAAACCTCCATGCAGGGTTTGCGGGTGTTCCGTTCATGGTGTCAACTGTTCCTCCGGCGGGTCGGCCTCGATGCTAATTTCGGCGTTGATGGTGTTGTTTTAATGGTGCCGTCCTCTGAACGGAGTTGAACCGCCAGCTTTGGCATTGCTACTCCGTACTTTCATACCGGGATTCTCCTCGCTTTGTCAACGCAAAAGCCTGCCCATGCCGCGCCGGGAGTGCGGACGGTTTGGCGGAAATCCGAGCGTCGCGGAAGCTCCGCTCTCCGCGGGGTAAGAATTTCCCGAAAGATTCGCGCCTTGCCCCCTGAACCCCCGATGTTCCTCGACACTTCCGCCGGTTTCTTCCTTCTCCCCTCAACGGGGAGAAGGATTGAGGATGAGGGGTGAGAATTATAGCCGCCCGCCCTTCTTGTCTCTTGAGGTCCAGGGGGAGGTGAGGGTCCGTCTGGTTCATCGGTTAATTCGCGTTAATTAACGTTAAAACACGTTCACACACAAAAATGAGTCATACGCAAATTCGCGCAAATTCGCGCAAAAAGTTGAGGGTTGAGAGGAACGCACGGACGGTACCGGACGGTTTGGTGGCAATCAGGGCGTGACGATCAAAAACAGAAAGTAAAAAGCAGAAAGCAGAAATTGCCCGGGTCATTTTGGTGGAAATCAAGGCGGCCCTCCGCCCGGTCTCCAGATTTTTTGCGCTGGCTCTCATCGCGCCGATTTAAGCATAAAACGCCCAAAGTGTAACGTTGCTGGGAAACATAAAATGGGTTCCTCGACGTTGGTAATGGGTAAAGGGGAAATTGTCGCGAAGCGACCGATGGAAATTAGCCCGGCACACCGTGCCGGGAAAAAGGTCACGGAATCCCGCGCGTCCTGAAAGGACGCCCGGCCCGGCCCGATTTTACGGGCCTTTCCACCGTCCCCGCCGGGACGGAGACAAATGATTTGCCTTTCCTGTCATTTCTTGGTTTACCGAAGGCCAAAGCCCCGCCGATCATAAGACCAGCGGGGCATTGTGAAATAATTTAAAATTGAATGATTTGATTAACTCTTCGGTTTCACCGAAGAGTTAATCAAAATTTCTTGCTTTGTCAATATAAAAGAATTATCTTGTCCCTTGTGGTACATAATGGTGCATTATGCAACACACGGCAGAGTGAAAAGAACAACAGTATGGAAACGCGCATTTATGATTTTCAAGTCCGGCTTCTTGTGACCCGCGACGGCGATCAGTATGTCGCACATGCGCTGGAAATGGACTTGGTTGCCTATGGCGATACCGAAAAAGAGGCACTCGATGAAATCTCCAACATGATGCGAAATCAAATTTCTTTCGCCTTACAGAAAAAAGAGACGCGCCTGACCGATTTTAAAGCCCCAAAAGAATATTTCGACCTATGGGAAAAAGTTAATGCGGAATCATTGCAGGGTGTTGTTACCGGAAAAACTGATGAAGAAAAGTGCGGTCGCATACAAATTATTACTAAAATCCTTGTCTTTGGAAAAGACGATATTGAAGCCATCCAGAAACGCTCACATAAGCACTCAAAGCCGGAATTTGAACTGACCCCTGTTTGTGCCTAATCCCCAAAAGCCGCAGGACGTTCTTCGCATTCTGCATGAACATGACGGCAGGTTTGTTTTTAATTCAAAACGCGGCAATGCGCCTTCAATTCCAAATAATTGGACTGGCGCGAAAATCCTCTCGTGCGCGAAATTCTAAAAGCAAAACTCCCGGAGCCGGGCGGCGGGTGCAATGTGGAGCGGAGCCGGATGTTGCCTCGCGTGATTACCACCCTGTGAGTCACCGTCAGAATTCCCCTGTAAAATATGGCGGAGTCTTTTAACCAAAGTTCGAACCTTCTTCAATGAAAATCCCGATGTTTAGGGTATCCCCACCCCTGTCCCCACAGCGGGACAGGTGCTGATCTTCAATCAGCCTTGTCACGCAATGGTTTCGTCGCTGTTCCCGCCCTTGTGCCCATCCCCGAATTCGTCGGTTTTTTGCCCGCACGGGCTGGCGGGCTGTGCGTGGCCAAGAGGTCATGCTCGCCCAAAAAACCTCCTCGTCGCCCACGCGACCCACGGGTTCACCCACGGACGGGTTTTACGACTAAAGGACAGGAAATGTCCTTTATGGAACGGACGGGTTAGACGGGTAAAACGGGTTACGGTTCCGCTGTCGCGGGAGCGCCGAAGACTTGGGAGCTTTTTCGCCTGTCGGCGCCTTCCAGGGCTATGCCTTTCGTCGAAAAACGTCCCAAGACTTCAGCTTGGAATGAGCGGGCGAGCAGACGGGAGATTTCCATTGCAGGAAACTCCGGTCCGCTCGCTTTTACCGCTCATACGGGTTTTTGACGGGTTTTCCGGCAAGACTTGCGAGCTTTTGCTCCTTTCCAGGAATCCCGCCTCACCCCGACGCCCACGTTCGGCGGAAGCCCTCCAATCCGCAAAACGTCTCAAGACTTGTCCAGACTCATGGCCTCGTCGCCGCGCGCTGGAATCGGGTGGTGGAAATTTGCGGATTGATGGAAAGAAGCCGATTACAAATCGGCGCTCCGGCGCCATGGGTTCGTTTGCGGCTGAGACGGGTCCTCTGCCCATCTCACCCCCTGTCCCTGCTCCCTGAAATCTTGAATCTTGAATCTTGAATCTGAAAACTTACCGCGCATTTTATGTTTCCCAGCAACATTACACTTTGGGCGTTTTATGCTTTAATCGCTGCCATGAGAGCCAGCGCAATAAAACCGCAGAACGGACAGAAGACGGGGCTTTGCAACATCCTAATCTCAACCCTCAACTCCGTTCGTGTCGCGCCGAAGCGTAGCGCGGGCGGATCCCCTTTTCTGCTTTCAAATTTCTGTCTTCTGCTTTTCTTTCCCCCCTGCCGCAGCGGTCCTTTTTTAGGCGATTTTAACCGAATTAAACCGTTTTTAGGCAAATCAGCCCTTTGCGCGATTTTGCCGGTTTTTGCACAATGGGCACGACGAGAGCATTAACGTGTTTTAACGTTAATTAACGCGAATTATCACATGTATAATTCTCACCCCTCATCCTCAATCCTTCTCCCCGTTGAGGGGAGAGGGAGGAAACTATCGGGCGCGGCGACCATGAAAGTTTTGCTTTCGCGCAAAATAAATTGTCGGAACGGAGGGATGGGTTATCATCCGGGGGTGTCCGTCAAATTCACCATTTTAGGCAGCGGTTCGTCGGGGAATTGCGCCTATCTGGAGACCGAAAATGCCCGGATATTGATTGATGCCGGATTTTCCCCCCGGCAAATCCGCCAACGGCTGGCTTCGATTGGCCGGACGCCGGAGAATCTCTCGGGCATCCTGGTGACTCATGAGCACAGCGACCATATTTGCGGGCTGTTCGGGCTGGCGGAGAGGCTGAAAATACCGGTGTATTGCAACCGGGAAACGCAGGAGGCGGCGGCGTGGGCGTTTAAGGAGCGCTGGAATGGCAAGCGCGATCCGCTGTTTGACGGCATGGAGAAATCGGTGGGCGACGTGCTCGCCAGATTGGAGTGGCGGCTGTTCCAAACGGGCGACGGTTTTGAATTGAATGATTTGACGGTGGAGACGTTTCCGATTCCCCACGATGCCCAGGACCCGGTGGGGTTTCTGTTGCGCACGGGGGCGGGCAATTTCGGGTTTGTCACGGACCTGGGCCACGTGACCAAACTTGTGCTGGAACGGATCCGCGCGGCCAATGTCCTGGTGCTGGAATCGAACCATGACATCAAATTGCTTCAAGAATCGCGGCGTTCGTGGGCGTTAAAACAGCGGATTCTCGGGCGCCACGGGCATCTCTCGAACGTGGCCGCGGCCGATGCCATCGCGGAGATCATGTCGGACGGTTTGCAGCATCTTTACCTGGCCCATCTCAGCCGCGAATGCAATCGCCCGGAAATCGCGATGAGGGTGATGAGCGGGCGCTTGAAGGAAATCGGGGCGGGGCAGGTGCGGCTGCAACCGGCGGGGCAAAACACGCCGTGCGCGACGGTTGAATTATGATTTGAAATGATGCCGGTTTTCGGTTAGTAGTAGTGTTTTGAATCCGTGCGGCCTAAAAAATAATTGCGTCACACCCACAGGTTTGGCTTTATCTTGCGGTGCCGGACATAACAACAGAGCGTTGCCGAATGGAAATTTTTTACTCCGGCCATGTGCAGGGCGTCGGGTTTCGTTACACCGCGAAATCGGTGGCGACGGGCTATGAAATTGCGGGAGTTGTGCGAAATTTGCCCGACGGCCGGGTGGAATTAGTCGCGGAAGGCCCGCGCGCCGAGCTGGAACAATTTCGCGACGCGATCCGCGATGCGGGATTGAAATGCTTTATTCGCGACGAAGCGATCACCTGGAGACAGGCGCAGAACAGCTTTAAGGGCTTTGAAATCGTTCGTTAAACAATGAAATACGCCATAATTGCAGACATTCACGGGAACTGGGAAGCATTGCAGACAGTGTTGGAAGATGCGCAGAAACAGCATCCGACGCATTATGTCTGCCTGGGGGACGTGGTGGGTTACAACGCCAATCCCAAGGAATGCCTCAAGATTGTCCGCGACATGAACATTCCCTGCGTGAAGGGCAATCACGACGAATATTGTTCCGGCAACGGTCCGCTGGAGGGGTTTAATCCCGCGGCGGCGGAAGCGGTGCATTGGACGCGCAAACAACTGGACGACGATGACAAGCTGTGGCTCCGGGAGTTGAAGTACACGAAGATGGTGGCCAATTTCACGATTGTGCATGCCACGCTCGACGCGCCGGAACGCTGGGGTTATGTCTTTGACAAGCTGGCGGCGGCGGCGAGTTTTCCCTACCAGAACACGTCCATTTGCTTTTTTGGGCATACGCATGTGCCGGTGGCGTTCATGCGCGATACGGCGGTGCGCGGCGGGACGTATTCAAAATTCAAAGTGGATCCGGCCAAAAAGTATTTCGTGAACGTGGGCGCGGTGGGCCAGCCGCGCGACAATAATCCGCGCGCGGCGTACGTGATTTACGACATGGACGCGGGCACGATTGAACTGCGCCGGCTCGACTACGACATTGCGACGACGCAGAAGAAAATTCTTGCCGCCGGTTTGCCCGAGCGCCTGGCCGAACGGCTGGCCTATGGCCGTTGAAAATTCTCATCCTTAAGCCCAGTTCGCTGGGTGACGTCATCCAGGCGCTTCCGGTGCTGCGTTTACTCAAGCGGCATTTCCGCGAGGCGAAGATTTTTTGGTGGATAGATTCGGCGCTGGCGCCGTTGCTGGAGGGGGACCCCGATCTGGCCGGGGTCGCGCGCTTTGAGCGTCGGCGCTGGGCCGCGCCGATTCACTGGCCGGAAATGCTGCGCAGCATTCATTGGCTGCGAGAGCAACACTTTGATCTGGTCATCGACCTGCAAAGCCTGGCGCGCAGCGGCGCTTTCGCCTGGCTGGCGCGCGGAAAGTTTCTCATCGGCCTCGAGGACGCCCGGGAAGGGGCGCGCGGATTTTATGATCTGGCCGTGCCGCGCAAATCATTTCGGACCCACGCGGTGGATTGGTATCTCTCGGTGCTGCCGCCTCTGGATGTGCCGGTTCACCATGACTTCACCTGGCTGCCGGAGCGGCCGGAAATCGCCGCGGCGGTAAAATCCAAATGGAAAACGGAAAACAAGCGGTGGTTTATCATCCAGCCGGGGGCGCGGTGGGACAATAAACGCTGGCCGGCCCGCAATTTTGCGGCGCTGGCGCGATTGCTGGCGGCGCGTTTCGAGGACGCGCAGTTTGCGATTCTCGGCGGCGCCAACGACCGGCCGCCCGGCGATTCGATTGGCCGCGCCGCGCCCGGTCGTTGCCTGAATTTGTGCGGCGAAACCTCGTTGCCGGAAATGGTCGAGTGGATCCGCCTTGGCGAGGTGATGATCACCAATGACACGGGGCCGATGCACGTGGCCGCCGCGCTGGACAAGCCGTTGGTGGCGATCTTCGGGCCGACGGAACCCGCCCGCACGGGTCCTTATGGACTCATGGAAAGTGTGGTCCGCACACAATTGCCGTGCGCGCCATGCCTGAAATCTTACTGCGCCTGGCCAAATCCGGTGGAATGCCTCACGGCAATCTCCCCGGAAACGGTGTTCGCCGCGGTGGAGAAAAAATTGCGGCATTAACCCGCTTGCATTGCGGCGGCCCGCGGCAGTACGTTTGTTCCGTGACCACGACGAATCAGACCGGAACGGAAACAATCAGTCCGCTTGCCGCCGGCCCGGTTTTCGGCACCACGCATTGGTCGCTCGTCCTCTCGGCAAGTGACCGGCAATCGCCGCAATCCGCGGAGGCCATGGAAAAATTGTGCCGGGCGTATTGGTATCCACTCTACGCGTATGTCCGCCGCAGTGGACGTTCAAGGGAGGATGCCGAGGATTCGACCCAGGCATTTTTTGCGCGGATCCTCCAAAAACATATTCTCGACGCGGCGCAACCGGAACGCGGACGTTTCCGCAGTTTTTTGCTCGCGGCCCTGAAACATTTCCTGGCCAACGAATGGCATCGCGCCCATGCGCAGAAGCGGGGCGGATCGCAACCGCATCTTTCGTTCGACACCGAACTGGCGGAACGAAAATTCCAAACGGAAATCGCCACGACGGAAATTTCGCCCGATCGGGCGTATGAGCGACAATGGGCGATGGCACTGCTGGAACAAACCATGGCGCGGCTGCGTTCGGAATTCGAGGGCGCCGGAAAAATTTCTGAATTCGAGCGGCTGAAAATTTTTCTCACCGCGGACAAAAGGGAAATTCCTTACGCGACGGCGGCCGCCGAACGGAAAATCAATGAAAACGCGCTGCGCGTGGCCATTCACCGGCTCCGAAAGCGTTACCGCGAATTATTCCGCGAAGAAATCGCCCGGACACTGGCCGAGGGTGAAAGCGTGGATGAAGAATTGCGCCATTTGCTCAGCGTGATGAAGTGAACCCGCAACCAAATTGATAAACACGGAAAACAGAAATTGAAACCCGCCTGCGCTTGGGCGCGACAAGGCGGAAAGCGGAAATAGTTTCTTAACCACGGATGGACACGGATAAAAATGTTTCGGGGACACGGTCGTGGTGCGAGCGGGGTGGACACAGACGCTTGATAGATTCCGGTGCGAGCGGGTTTTCCGCGAGGGCGCGGAAAACAGCACCCGGGGCGGGTGCGCTCCCCGAGCAGTTCCGCGGCGCGTTTTGGGTTCGACGCCCTGCCGATTTGGAAATCGGCGATACGGCAGGTTGGGAAACCTGCGCTACGGGGGGCAGCGCCGGAGGCGCCTCTGTCCGATTGTAATGTTTGAGCGGTTTTCCGTTAGTAATCAGGCGATGAACTCTGAAGCCAAGCCAAAATGTCCGCAGTGCGGGACCATCCTGCCGGCGGACGCGCCGGAGGGGTTATGCCCCAACTGTCTCCTGGCAGTGAACCTGAAAACGGAGACCGTTTTTTCCGGCGACCCGCCCGCGGCGCAGCCGCCCCTGCCGCCGGAGGAAATCGCCCCGCATTTTCCGCAACTCGAAATTCTGGAGTGCCTCGGACGCGGCGGCATGGGGGTGGTCTATAAAGCGCGGCAGAAGACGTTGAACCGTTTTGTCGCGCTCAAGCTTCTGGCGCCCGAACGCGTGAGCGACGCGAAGTTTGCCGAACGGTTCGCGCGCGAAGCCCAAGCCCTGGCGGCGCTCAATCATCCCAACATCGTGACCGTTTATGACTTCGGGCAGGCGGGCGGATGCTATTACCTGCTCATGGAATTTGTGGACGGCGTGAACCTGCGCCATTTGCTGCGCGCGCGAAAGTTCACGCCCGAAGAGGCGCTGGCCATTGTGCCGCCGCTGTGCGACGCGCTGCAATTTGCCCATGAGCGCGGCATCGTCCATCGCGACATCAAGCCGGAGAACATCCTGCTCGACACGAGCGGGCGCGTCAAAGTTGCGGACTTCGGCATCGCCAAAATGCTGGGGCCGGGGAACGGGGAAAGCGGCGGGGAAACCGGCTTATCTTCGAACGTCACGCAAAGCGCCATTGGCACCCCGGCTTACAGCGCGCCGGAACAAAAGACGGACCCGCGGCGCGTGGACAGCCGCGCGGACATTTATTCCCTGGGAGTGGTGTTCTACGAAATGCTGACCGGGCAATTGCCGGACAAGAATCTTGAGCCGCCCTCGCACAAGGTTCAGATTGACGTGCGCCTGGATGAAGTGGTGTTGCGGGCGTTGGAGAAGAAACCCGAACTGCGTTATCAACAGGCGAATGAAGTAAAAACGCAGGTGGAGACGATTGCCGCAGGCAGAACAGATTTAGAGGAACAAAACCAAAAAACTGAAGTCGGACCGCGGCTGTGCGGCACCGCCATCGTGGGCGCCGGTCTGGCTCCGTTGTTTTTCATTTCCATGTTTTTCTGGGATTTCGGCGGTCTCGGCGGCCTGCTGGCGCTCCGAGGCGTCTTGATTTCGTCGTTGGGATTCATCGCCATCATTGGCACCACAATTCTGGGGTGGGTTTCCATCGGGCAAATTCGGCGTTCGGAAGGACGGTTGGAGGGGATGTGGCTGGCCATGTTCGACGGTTTAATGTTGCCAGTGCTGTTACTGGACATCTTGATTTTATTCGTGCTGTTGTTGGCGAATAAGCTCCTCAATTTCTACGTCCTGTCCGCCTGGTATCCATCGCTTAAAGATTCAATGGTTCTCAACCTGCCGCATTTTATTGTCTGGTTGCTGGTCACAACCGCGGCAGTGGTTGGAAGCGATTATGCGATCATCCGCCGTGTCTGGCGGGCGGTGAACGCACCGCCAAACGGATCCCGAGCTTCTGGCGGCACCAGATGGAAAGCCCACGTGGCAGTTGCCACGATCATTTGCTTAACGTTTGTTAGCATTGCCTTGGTCGCTGGTTACCGTCATGCAAACAAAACGGATTACATCGGCCGGATTTATTGTCCCCAAGGTGATTTCATCAAAATTTATACGGTCCAACGGTCCAAAGAACGGATGGTTGTCAAAGGTTCTTACGATCTCGTCAGTCACGACAGCGCCACTCTGGCGCTTTATATCACCACAACGAACAGTGGCGCAGTTCCCACAGGACCACAACAGGAAATGGGGATTACCAACGGGTGGGGAAATTTTGAATTGATTGACACTCATTTGGCTCCGGGCCTGCCGCACGTTTCGATGTACGCCGACGGTCACCCTTTTGCCAGTCTCTATTTTGGCACCAAGGCCGAAGCCTTTCAAGAACACCAGGCGACTTGGATCACCAATGCTTCGCGCGCTTCGGCTGCAACTGAGGTTCCAAGCAGCCAGGAAACCGCCGCTGGTTTGGAATCCACCAATGCGAATGGCCCGAAGGTGATTTTCGTCTCGCCAGCAGACGGAGTGTCAAACGTGGACCCACAGCAGGAAATCCGCATCCGCTTCGACCAGCCCATGAATCCGAACGATTTGGCGGTTCAATGGTTGTCCGGCGGTTTCCTGCCCGATGGCCAGCCTCGCTACGAATCGGGCCAGAACGAGTTCGTCATTCCCGTCTGGCTGGCTCCGGGCCAGACAAATGAACTGCTGGTCAATTTCGGCTCCGGCGCCTTTGGAGGATTTCACAGCACTAACTCGGCTCTCGCCCAAACATATCGCTGGCATTTTATCACCCAACCATTGGCGGTCAAACCGGGCGCAGCCCCGCCCAAAGTTGTAAGCATTTCGCCGACGCCCGGTGAAACGCTGCCGGTGCTGACATTGTTCCAAATCACCTTCGATCAGCCGATGATGCCGCCCGGCCAAAGCCCGCCGTATTTACATACCATTGGTTGGGGCGGAGGCTTGCCGGCGCTCATTCCCAGTTTCGACTATGACCCGGCCTCACGAACCTTCGCCATTCCGGTGCTGTTGCCGCCGGACAATGAGACACGGCTGACATTGGAAGGGTTCCGAAGTGCCGACGGCGTGGCGAGCGAGCCGGTGGTGATTTCCTGCCAGGTGGGCACAAATGATTATTCCAGCGAGCAACGGTATCAAATCGCTTCCGTGTCAAAGGATCCCCGGCTCGAACAATTGCTGTCTTCGATGAAGTCTGCGCGTGCCCGGTTGACTTCCGGCGTGGAAACGGTCCAGTCCCTGATGCTCTTCGGTCAAAGGGAGTCGCTCGACAACGAAATCATATCCCAATTCTCCATGTTCAAATGGCAGGGAACCAACCAGACTTATGCCGATATTTCAGACGTGATGGGAACGACCAAGGCGTTCATTCTGGGAACAGATGGAAAGACTTGCTGGTTGTATTCGGAAGATGAACATGGCGAGCGACGGCTCGACAGCGCCCCCACCGCCACGGTGGCGGAAACTGATACCAGCATTGCCGATCCCTTCGACCTGACCAGCTTGACGGCGGAGCAAGCCATCGCCCAAGACCGGTTAGTTTATCTGGGTCGAACGCAATTGGACGGGCGGACCTGTGAGCGTGTTGAAAGCTGGTTTGTCCGGCAAACGCAAAATGAGCCGTCGGGCGTTTCGGCCTCCAAGTCGGTATGGTGGATAGACGCCGAAACGTTCCTGCCCGTGCAGGTTATTCAATGCGGCACGTTCGGTTCTGAGATATTTCGGTTCCATTATGACAATCTCAACCTGCCGTTGCCCGTGGCGACCTTTCAATCGCCGGTCGAACCGGGAGCCAGCTTGAAATCAGATGACTGGTTTGAACGAAAGCTGGGGCCGGAGGACAAGCGCTTTCTCACCATCAAAGATGGCGCTGATGGACGGATGAGCGGCAGGCTCGGCGTGAGCGGACCGGAAGGAACTACGAGTTCCGGGCTGAACTGAAATTCAAAAAGCCAAGCGGCAGCCTCACGCAAGGAGCGCGAAGGTCGCAAAGGGTTTGTGAGATAAAAAGGACACCAGGGACAAAAAGGACGGAAGGGAGCAAACACGCTGAAGCGTGGACACCAAACGTTCCAATAACCAGAGAACATCCGAGGATCAATGGGAATGTGAGGATGGGCGTGAATGACTAAATCCGGAGCGAGGACGAGGATGAGTCTCGTTACCCCGCTCCTACGAAATAGAGGTGGTGGCGCGAAGAAATTGACGGTTTCCATGAACGGCAGACCCTCGCCTCACCCTGGCCCTCTCCCCTCCCATCCGATGGGAGCGGAGAGGGAATCCGCCTTCGCCAAGGCTGCGGTGGACAGGCAGCAAGCGAATGGCTGCTGTCGGTCGAATGCCCGGCAGGATGCGGCAGCGGTTGCAAGTTCTCGCGAAATCAACCGTCAGGCGTAGCAGCGTCCCGGAAAAGCGCGCAAATTTTAAAATCGGGCGTCAGTCCGGGCGGCAAGATGCCGCCCTCTACGGCAGACAGGGAGGTGGAGGCATTGGAGGATTTTGAGTTGCCGAAAATGCGGAGCGATGCCGATTGGGAAATCGGCGACGAGTTGACTCAAATTAAAAGACACCGGGGAGCGAAACTGGGGGGAGGCCAAAAGGGTCGTTGACTCATGGGAAAAAGACACCGGAAAATCGGTGGGCATGAACATGAGTAAAGAACAGAAGAGTGA
>JBKQUF010000046.1:0-9767 GCA_052140285.1 Limisphaerales bacterium
CGTTGATAGGCTTTCTGTCGGGCGGCGGCGACCTTGATCTTGTTCCAGTTATTAGGAAGGCAATTCACCTGCAAGGCATTCCTGTTGGATCACGCAGGATGTTCGAGGACATGAACCACGCAATCGGTATGAACCACCTGAAGCCGGTAATCGACAAAACCTTTGCTTTTGCTGACGCCCGGCAAGCCTTGGAATACATGGGAACCGGGTCGAATTTTGGCAAGATTGTAATCAAGTTTTGATAAGCGTATGAAAACGCCATGAATGTAGCCGACATGAATCATACACCAGTTAAACAACAGAATAATACGCCACTGCCGGTTGAATTTATCGCGTTTAGTGTCGTCGCATTCATCGCCGGCGTGTCAGCAACCGTTTATTTCTGCCGCTCAATGTCCGGCGGAATGCGAATGCCGGGCGGTTGGACAATGTCCATGACATGGATGCGGATGCCCGGACAATCTTGGACGATCTCTGCGGCAATGTTCCTTCTGATGTGGCTGGCCATGATGGTGGCAATGATGATGCCGTCGTCACTGCCGACGTTTCTAAAAACACGCCGCCGGTGGGTGTCCCTTTGTTACATGGCGTCTGGATACTTCGCCATTTGGCTGGCAGCCGGTATTGCAATTTATGCGCTCGGCGTGGCGTTGGCAACGGTTGAGATGCAGTCGGATTTGCTCAGTCGTGCCGTTCCTTGGCTTACGGGTGCATCCTTGATCGCCGCCGGAGCATTTCAATTCACACGCTGGAAAATGACGCACCTGTTGCGCTGCCGCTCACCATTCGGATGCGCCGTTTCACGCCTCCAAAATGAATCAAGCTTTCGGCTTGGCTGCAAACAGGGCGTGGAGTGTTGCATCTGCTGCACCTCGCCCATGACGATTCTGCTCGTCCTTGGAATGATGAATCCGCTCGTGATAATTCTTGTCGCAATCGTCATTGCTGCGGAGAAACTTCTTCCCCGACCTGCATTCGCCGCACGGCTCATTGGCATCTTTGCAGTCGCCGCCGGAATCACTATCATTGCCAGGATTTTGCAGACTTCGTCCTGAATGCCCGCTGCCTCACCGTTGACGAATTCCAGTTTGAACTATGGCAATTCAGCTTTGCTGAGTTTCGCGTGAATTGATGCACATCAATCGCGCAGTCCATCATTATGCCTCTTTTCAAGTGACTTGGCTTTCTGGTGGTTTTCGGCTTTTCGTGCATCTGTGAATTGCAAAAGGCGATTTTGAAGTGAGGGGGGAAATGAACGCAACTTGTAGCCGGTCGGTTAGGTTCTGTTATGTCCAGTTACCGCCATTTGCTATTGATTTGCCGAAAAAGTGGTGTAAAATCCCTTGTAAATAAAGGGCTTCCATGCGCGAGTCCTGCCTCTGGAGCCATTGCTGCCTCTGTTCGCGGTTCAGACCGAAGTTCCCGTCCGGGAAAGAACTCCTCCACGAAGCTTCCGTTCCGCGATTTGCCATCCTGCCACTTTCGCTGAAAATCACGGTGCGTCCGCGACAATCTCATACGGAATGGCCGGCAAGGCGCCTGCCGGATTGCGGCGCCGGTTTACAGGCTGGGACGTGGACTGGCCGGTGGCGGGAATCCTCGGCAGAAGATTCACGATGAGATTTCCGGTGGCGCCGGGCTTGGTCGTCCCGGCGCTGCAATTCAAAACAATTTCAACCCCGTTTGTCGTTGGCGTCGTGCTGGCGATGGATAGGCCGTCGGGCGCGCCGGCAAGTTCCAAGTCAAACCGGTTCGCGAAAGCGGGTGATGGCGTTTCCACCCGAACGCGGGCCGTCCCGCCAATGGGAATCTTCACCGGTGTGGCGCTCAAAATTTTGATGGCGTTGCTGGCAAACGGACGCGGATTGCGCTCGACGGCAACGTCCAGTTCCTGGGCCGGCACCAAATGCCAATAGGCGAACGCCTGCATCATGCGTTCCGCCGGCGCGGCAACGCGGACGATTTCCTGTCCGTCCAGGAGGGCGCTGCCTTCGATCTCGAAATGAAACGGCACTTCTTCCGCCAGCGGCGGCGCCTTCAAGGTGAACTGCGCCTTGTCCTGGTTCGCCGGAATGCGCGCGCCGCTCAACGAAAATCCCGCGGGAGCGTTTTGCAAATGCAATTCAATCGCGTTGGTGAAACCGTCCTTGCGGATGGCATAGACCGTGACCGGAACGCTCATGCCAGCGCGGACGCTGAGGCTCGATGGCACCAAACGCAACGCGAAGTCCGGTCGCGGCTCGCTGATGCGGAGACGATAGGCGTAGGCCGGGCCGCCCTGCCCTTGCGCGTCGCAAAGACGGATGAAATAAGCGCCGTCCGCCGCCAACGTCGCAGTAAGATAGGAATCCGCGTGGTCCGTTTCAAGGCCGGCGCCTTCGTCGTCGTAATCGTCGTTGAACGCGAGTCGTTTGCCGGTGGCGTCGGTCAACTCCAGCGTCGAGTCGAGCGGCGACCCAAGCCGGCGCGCCAGGACCTCGGCGACGATTTTTTCTCCGGCACGACCTTTAAAACAGAATACATCTTCATCGCCGGGCGGATCAATCCGGCCGTTGACGATGACTGGCAACGTGACCCCTTGCGCGGTTTCAAGCGAATGGTTCGTTTCCTGTTCGCGGCATTCCGGCAGAGTGTCCACGGCGAATTGAATCGGATTGGAGAGAATTCCGCGCCCGCTCACGGAAATCGGATAGACACCCGTTTCCCGGCCGGTGTTGTCCACCGTCAGCGTGGGGGTTGGCAGATTCCAACCGGTCAATTGGACAACGGTCTTTTCGCCCGCCGGCCCACCGAGCGGAAAAATGTCCGTGATGAACAGCAGTTCGCCGATGGTCATGCGATAGACAAAATCCTCCCGGCCGCGATAAATCGAGTCATGGATTTCGACGCAGTATTGGCCATCGTGCGGCACGGCGAAAAGAATGACCGGATCGGGACGAAAACGGAACCGGTCGTCGTAGGCCATTTCAGTTCCCTTCGCGTCGTAAATCGTCGCGGTTGCCTCGAACCAGCCGGGCACAGCGTCGGCCAGATAAGGAATCAGCGCCCGCGCGGCGACGTTGATGACGAGTTGCTGTCCGCGGCGGGCTGAAAACCACCAGCGATCCACGCCGCCGGGCAGAATCTGGCCGTTCACGGTGGCGGGCAGCGTGACACGCAAATCGGATTGCGGATTGTTGGTGGACGGCGTTCCGCCAAGGCGATCCACCAATTGGGCCATCTCCGGATTGACGGCTTTGGATGCGGATTTGGAAAATTCCGGCAACTGGCCGACATAGAAATTGAGCGGATTGGACAAGCCGTTCGTCGCGCGCAACCGGATTTCGTGCAGGCCGGACGCGGCATTCGTGGCGATGGTGATGTTCAGCAGAACGGTTTCGGCCATGGCCGGATTGGCCTGGCGGTTTGGCGGGTTCTTGAGAATTTTGGCGCGGATTTCGTTGAACCGCGCCTGGTCGGCGCTGCTCCAGACATTCGTGCCCTGCGGATTCCGAAGCGCGGCCTGCCGCTGGGCCTGCAATTTTTGCAACTCATCGCGCAGATCGCCGAAATCCTTTTGATTCATCGGCCGGTCGTATTCAATCATCGCCGCCTGAATGCCCGCGCCGCTGATCTCCGCACCCGAAACATTGGCAAGGAATTGTCCGCCGACCGTGACTTGCGACGCCGCGCCTTGCCGCCCGCCCGCGGGATAGACGTAGGCAATGTGCGGTATTTGCTGAGCCGTCGCGGCAACGGCGAACAATGCGAAAAAGGCGGCGAGCGGGGGAAAAAATTTCATGACGGCATGATTTCCTTCAGCAGGCCGCCGGACTTCACGCTTTCGTCGGGCGTCGGCATTACTCGTGTGTCCAAGCCGTAGGGATTTGGCAGTTTCGCGTTTCCGTCAATGCCCAGCAGTTCACCCATGCTACCGAGCAGGTCCACCGGATACACCGGGCGCTCTTTGACCTGCTCGCCCTTCTCGTCGGATGCGCCGACAAGATGCCCGCCCTTGAACCCGCCGCCGGCAACGACGTGGGAAAAACACTGCCCCCAATGCCCGCGTCCACCGTTCCACGGCGATTCCCACATGATTTTCGGCGTCCGGCCAAATTCGCCGCCACACCAGACGATGGTGCTGTCGAGCAGCCCGCGGTCGGACAAATCCTGAAGCAACGCACTCATGCCCTTGTCCAAATCCGGCAACAGCCGGCGCATGGCTTGAAAATTTTCCTTGTGCGTATCCCAACCGGGTGAATTGATCGTGACGAACGGAACGCCGTGTTCGACCAGCCGGCGCGCGGCGAGGCAGGACTGGCCGAATTTCGTGCGGCCATAGCGATCACGCAGGCCGGAATTTTCCTGCGATAAATCAAACACCTTCGCGCCGTCGCCGAGAATCATGTCATACGCCTGTTGTTCCGCTTGATTGGACGCGGCGAGTTGCGCGTCCTCCGGCATCGCGTGGCCGAGGGTGTTCAACTGATGCAGCAATTCGCGGCGGTCGCGCTGGCGCTGTTCGCTGATGCCCGGCGCCACGATGCCTTCCACGGCGAACGGCGTCTGCGCCGGATTGCCGCCGGTGACGAACGGCTGGTAACGCTCGCTCAAAAATCCGTTCGGCGAAAACCGCCCCAGCGGGTCGGTCATGACGATGTAAGGCGGAATCAAACCCTTGTAGCCCGCGTCGTAACCTTTGAACAGCGACGTGACCGCGCCAATGCACGGATACACCATCCGTCCGCCCGGCATCCGTCCGGTCTGGACGATGTAAGCCGCCGTTTCGTGGCCGTTATTTCCGTGCGTCATGCCGCGGAGGATGGAGTACTTGTCTGCCTGTTTGGCGAGCAGCGGGAGCAGTTCGCAAATTCCGATGCCGGGGACATTGGTTTCGACGGGCGTCTTGAAGGGGCCGCAATAATCGTAGCCCGCCTCCGGCTTCGGATCGAATGTGTCCAAATGCGGCGGTCCGCCCCAAAGCCAAAGCTGGATGACAGCTTTGGCGCGGCCGGTTGGCGGCGAGGCGAGGGCGCGGAATGACAAACCATCCGCGAAGATCAAGCCCCCGGCGGCAATGATGGCGCGCCGGATGGCTTCGCGCCGGCTGATGCCGCAAAAGGGATTGGAGTTTTTATTTCTGCTCATAACGTCGTTTCAATGCCGGTAGAGAAATTCGTCGCTGTTCATCAGCGCCCAGGCCAGGTCCACCGTCGCTTCGCGCCGGTTCAACTTGCCGGATTTGAAATAGGATTCCACCGTTGCGGTTTCAGCTTCCGTGGGAAAGCGGGAAAGGATTCCGAGATACATGCCGGTGGCGATTTGTTCCGGCGTCCGGTCGGGCGTCGATTGAAATTGAATCATTCTACACTGCTCGATTTTCTGCCGCATGACGCTCGAATTCAGCAGCCACAGTTTTTGCTCGGCGGTGATGGCGTTGTTGCGCTCCGATTCCAGTCCTGTGTCGCGCGGCGGGCGGCCGAACATTTCGAGAAACGCGCTGGTGATGCTGCCGTCCGGCAACGAAATCGAGCGCATCCCGGGCGGAATGTAGGTCCACGGTTCGGGAATCGCGCTGGAATAGCTTTCCGTCGAACCGGTGATTTGGTCCACCGCGTCAATGAGCACTTCCGCGTCCAGCCGGCGCAAAGGATAGAACGCGAAATTCGCCGCGGCCTGCGGATTATCGGTCTGCGGAATTGAAGAAAGCTGATAGGTTTTGGAATTCAAAATCAGCCGGAAAATATGTTTGAGGTCGGAGTTCGACGAAACCAATTCATTTTCCAAATACGCGAGCAATTCCGGATTGCCCGGCGGATTGTCGGGCCGGAGGTCGTCCGGCTCCTGGATGATGCCGCGGCCCAGCAGCCACGACCACGTGCGATTCACGATGTTCCGCGCGAACCACGGATTACCCGGCTTGGTCAGCCAGTCGGCAAAGACCGCGCGCGGGTCGTGATCGGACAAAAGTTCAACGGTGGCGCCATCGGGAAACGTCGCCATGCGTGGTTGATCGGTGACTACTTCCGCGTTGGTCGAGTCGGGATTGTAGAAGACAATCTCCTCCTTCCACTCGCTCGTGGATTTGTAGCCGACATTCGAGAAAAACGCCGCGAGGTTGGAGCGTTGCTCCGCCGGCCAGGTTTCAATTCGCGCGCCCATGAACGTCAGCGCCACCGCATGCGCGATGGTTGTCGGGTCCTTGTCTTGCAGCGCCCGGTAAAAATTCACCGGCGGCACGCTGAAGTCGCTGCCGCTGGCGGTGAGCAGCGCGCGGGCGAACTGGTCATAAGGCATGTTCGTGCGGACGCATTCCTGGAGCCATTGATGATAGTTCGCCGCCGCCTCGGGCCAGAGATTGATGGGAAATTCCGCCTTCACGCGCAGCAGGTCGCTCCACTTCATCGCCCAGTAGTCCGCGAACTCGTTGCGCGCCAGCAACCGGTCAATCAAAATGGCGCGCTTGTTCGGGGCGCGATCCAGAATGAAATTCTCCGCCTCGACCGCCGTGGGCAGCGTGCCGATGGTGTCCAGATAAACGCGCCGGACAAACACCGGGTCCGGACAAATGTCCGCCGGCTGGATGTTCAAATTGCGCAATTGGGCGAAGACCAGCTCGTCAATTTTGTTTGCCGGCGCGCCCGGGGCGCTGCCTTCAAAAGGATTGGGCGGCGCGGCGCCACTCATCGCGGAAAATAAAACCAGAACCACCGAAAGAAAAATCCCCTTTGCGCCTGACCGGTAGTCTTGTCTTCGTTGCATGCCAAGAAGATAGACGCAACGATGTCCCGCAAAGATTTCAGAATAATCACAACCTGTTTTGTCATTAATAAAGCAATTTGTGATTAGTCATTTAATAAGCACACATTGTAACCCCTGTCGCAGCCCGGCCGTCTGCTCTCTTGAATGACGTTGCTTGCGCCGCTTGTGAAGTCCCGCCCGGTTGCCGAGGTCCGCACCGAAGTCCGCCTCCCCTTTTCTTCCGGCGTGAATTATACCGTGATGCCGGGTTTGCGCGGTTCGCAAATTGCCATCACGGTGGAGCCGCTGCCCGGCGAGAAAATCGGGGAAATGTTCGGCCGGCTGTCGGCGACCATAAGGGAATTGGAGGCGACGGTTCTACATTTGCTGGTTTTCGGCAGCGTTAGCGGCAGCTCGGCGGCGACGGAAGCGATGCGCCGGACTTTTGGCGGGTTGGATTGGCCGGTGACCTGGGTGGAAGGCGCGGCATGTGATGGAAGCCCCATCGCCGGCTTGCAGGCGTTCGCTTTTGTCGGCGGCGAAGTGCAGCGCATTCGTCTCGGCGGACGCGTCGTCGGATCCATGTTTGAAGACGGCGCATTCCGGCACTGCCTGCTTGGTGGCGTGGGGCCGGAACAAAAAAATTCCCCGCGCGCCGAACAGACAAAGCAGACGCTCGGCCATTTGGCCGACGCCCTCGCCCAAGGCGGGTTCTCTTTCGCCGACGTGATGCGAACGTGGTTCTTCCTCGACGACATGCTCGCGTGGTATGACGAATTCAACCGGGCGCGGACGCAAATTTATTCCGGCATCAAATTCAAAACCGGCTCATTGCCGGCCAGCACCGGGATTGGCGGACGAAATCCCGCTGCCGCCGCGCTGGTGGCCGGCGCCTGGGCCGCGCGACCATTGAGCGCCAACGCTCACGTCAAAGAAGCCGCCTCGCCGTTGCAATGTCCCGCGCCCGCCTATGGCAGTTCCTTCAGCCGCGCGATGGAACTTTCTTCGCCGACCGGACAACGCCTGTTCATTTCCGGCACGGCCAGCATTTCGCCGGATGGCCGGACGCTGTGGCAAGAAGACACGCGCAGACAAGTGGCGCAGACCATGCAGGTGGTGGAGGCCATTTTGGAATCACGCGGCCTTTCGTGGTCGGACCTGACCCGCGCCACGGCCTACTTCAAGCGCGCGGCCGATGTGCGGATTTTTCACGAATGGTGCGCGGAGAAAGGCTTAATTTTCATTCCGGTAATCCTGGCCAACAGTGATGTCTGCCGGAATGACCTGCTGTTTGAGCTTGAGTTGGACGCCTGGCGATCAAACCAAATCTGTTAATTGTCTCTCTCTTGCAAAGGGGAAACCGTCCCGACAGGCCGGAAAATTTGATGAACGCTTAAACTTCGCCCGGCGTTGATTGGCAGATGGCCACCACAATTCGCGGAAACGGCAACGTTCATTCGGCGATGAAGACAACAAGTTCAGCCAGGCAAAAGAATGAGAGCGTGTCTGAAAAATGTAGCGACAGGCTTCCCAGCCTGACGTAGAGCCGGCGATTCCAGCCCGGCGGACCCGGCACTGAAATTGGAAAACCGTGGAAAATCAAGCGTTGGTCCGGGCGGCAAGATGCCGCCCTCTACGGCAGACTGGATGTCCGCCGCTACAATCCCAGCGCAGTTTAATTTTCAGACACGCTCTGAGGAAAGAGACCTGCACTCGAGATGAATTGGGCGATCCTATCGGTAACTCCTTCGACCCTTCGATTGGATTCGGGCTTGCTTCTACAAATTGGCGATAGGTAAATTAAATTCCAGACAATGAACATCAGCTCTGGGAATTGGTGGTCCGGCATGGTGCGACTGTTGGCCGCTTCGGCTGCACTGGCGCTTTGCCAATGTGGGGTTCATGCGGGTGGTAATGACGGGCGCATCTGGTTGAAGGCCACCATTAATGGAAAACCCGCCCGCCTCGTCTTTGATACCGGAGCGCCAGTTCCAGCGCTCGTTGGCTCGGCCGTCAAGAAGTTTGGCCTTTCCGTTACGAATTTACCGGACGATGAATCCCCACTCCCCGGTAAAATCCGAATGATCACCGGGGAAGGCAAGTTGAAGATCGGCCATGCCAGTGGCCGAACCTCGTTTGCGGTACTGGACGCGCCGCAAACAGTGGAATCGGAGATGGATGGCGTGGTATGCTGGCCAATGGCAAGAGATAACATCATTGACGTGGACGCCACGAATGGAACCGTGAGCTTTTTGAGCCGGTTGCCCCGAAAGGCGGTTGGTTGGACCAAGCTCAACCTCGTCACCGATTCCGATATCCTGATGATGACGGTGCCGCAGCCAGGCGGCACTCCATGCAGCGTTCTGGTAGATACCGGTTCACCTCTTGGGGTTGCACTATTCCCCGACCAGTGGCAGAAGTGGAGGACGGCCCATGCCGACCAACCTGTGACTCTCACGGCTTATTGGGATGCCATGAATGGGGATGTTGTGACAGAAGAAGGGTGGGCAAAAACGCTGGCCATCGGCTCATTATATTTGACAGATGTGCCGGTAACGAAAGCCGACAAGCTTGATCTTCTAGTCGGTTCCACGAATGCCGTCGCAGTGCTCGGAATGGAAGCGTTGAAACGGCTCGATCTGGTGATTGACGGAAAAAAAGGATTTGCCTACCTCCACCCCAAGGAGGGACCGCCGCCGCCATACGAATACAATCGCCTTGGAGCCGTTTTTGCGCCGACCAATATGGAGGGCGGGAGTCTGGTGGCCATTGTCGTTGCCGACAGCCCGGCGTGGGACGCTGGGATTCGACCCGGGGATGTTCTAACGCACCTCTATAAAAGGGATGTAAGAAACTGGCTCCAAGACCCGAACATTCTGCGGGGTCTCGGTTGGGCGCTGACGCAGCCGCCCGGAACCAAACTTGATCTTACCGTGATGCGTGGCGAAGAGGAAATCATCGTCCACCCTGTTTTACGGGAAATTCTATTCCCCGAGGCGAAGTAGTGGATACGGGCATTCGCAAATTAGGTTTTAAATGACTGGAAA
>JBKQUF010000047.1:0-18218 GCA_052140285.1 Limisphaerales bacterium
TTTTTTCCGCCGGGCTGGAAGCGCCGACTCTACGGCAGGCAGGATGCCTGCCGCTACGGTAGAAGGCGGGAGCGGATTTTATTTCACAGGGCGCAGGCTTTGAGCAGCGCGGCCTTGATTTTCTTCAAATCGGTTTCCGGCACAGTCCCAAGCCGCTTCTCAAACCGCACGGACGGGAGCGAGCCAATGGCCTGCACGTTGGCGACGGATTCAGGATCAAGAAATGGCAGATGGCCGAGCGGAACTTCGAGTTCACTCCCGCGATTCTGCCGCGTAACGGGAATGTGGATGATGAGGGTGCGCGGGGTGTCAAGATGGTCGGCAATGAGAACGACGGCGGGGCGGGTTTTGGCGGTCATGCCCATGTCCACCAACCAGACTTCGCCGTGGCGCGGGATCATTTGCCGTCGAGAATGTCCAGTTTTTCCTGCTCAACTTCGCGCGAGGGCAGCAGGTCGGCCCACTCTTCCTGCGCGCGCTGGCGTTCGAGGAATTTCAGGTAATGGAGAACTTCCCGCACCACCGGTTCGGGCTGGCGTTTGATTTCCTCGATCAAAGTTTCCTGCGCGCTCATACTGTTATTATCAGGCAAAATTGGTTTTTGGCAAGCTGGATTGGCGATTGCGGATTTTTCAATCAGAGACTCCTTAAGTCGTCTCCTACAACGATTTTACGCCGCCGCCGGAAGGAGCATGCACGATTTGATGATGTTTAAAAAATTTCAACGCACTTTGATTGGCGTGGAGTTTTTTCCGCCGGGCTGGAAGCGCCGACTCTACGGCAGGCAGGATGCCTGCCGCTACGGTTCATGCCTCGATGCGCGCCTTTACTTGAAAATTTTTCTCTGCGTTGCCGCGTGTCTGCGGTTAAATAGTCCCCGATGTATTTTGTCCGCCGGCTCATTTTTGCGGTTCCATTATTGCTGGTCATCAGCGCACTGGCCTTTGCGCTCATGCACCTGGCGCCGGGCGGGCCTTTTGACAGTGAACGGGCGCCGGCGTCGCCGGAAATTGAACGCAATCTTCGCGCCAAATATCACTTGAATGAGCCGGTTTGGAAACAGTACTTCGATTGTCTTCGGGATATGGTCCATGGCGATTTCGGGGTGTCGCTCAAATATCGCGACCATAGCGTCAGCGATATCATCGTGCAGGGATTGCCGGTCTCGGCCACGCTCGGCATCCTGGCGTTTGGCTTCGCCATGGGCGTCGGCCTGCCGGTCGGTTTTTTCACCGCGGCCAAACGCGGACGATGGGAAGATTTCGCGGGGAGCTTCCTGGCGGTTCTCGCAGTATGCATTCCGGGTTTTGTCGTGGCACCAATCCTGATCCTGGTGTTTTCCATCAAATGGCGGCTGCTCCCGGTCGGCCTTTGGGAAACGCCGTGGCACATGATTTTGCCCCCGATTGCGCTGGGATTGTTCTTCGCCGGCAAAATCGCGCGTCTGATGCGCGAGGGGATGCTTAACGCGGCTCAATCAGAATTTATCACCGCCGCGCGCGCGAAGGGCCTTTCGGAAAACAAACTCCTGCTCAAACACGCCGTTCGCATCGCCATTTTGCCGGTCGTCTCCTATTCCGGGCCAATGCTCGCGGATTTGTTGACTGGTTCGTTCGTGATTGAAAACATCTTCCAAATTCCCGGCATCGGCGTTTTTTTCATCAATAGCTCGCTCAATCTCGATTATCCACTCGTTGCCGGACTGGCGCTGCTGTACGCCGCGCTGCTGATCGGGATGAATTTGGTCGTGGATCTGGCGTACACTTGGTTGGACCCCCGCGTGAAATATGAATAATGAACATTTCTCGCCCGCCCGCCGGGCCTGGTTGCGTTTTCGGCGAAACCGCCCTGCCGCAGCCAGTGGATGGTTTCTCGTCGCGCTGCTGGTCGTGGTGCTGGCTTGGCCGCTGGTTTTGAAGATGGCCGGGGCGCAATTCACGCAAACGCACGGGCCGAACCAGCTTTCGGACGCGCAATTCGCGCCGCCCGATGCCGCGCATTGGTTCGGCACGGATGTTCACGGGCGCGATTTATTCTCGCGGGTGTTGTTTGGCGCGCAAATTTCCCTGCTCGTTGGGGTCGTCGGGGCGCTGGTCAGCCTGGTGATTGGCGTATTGTGGGGGGCCATTGCCGGTTATGCCGGGGGGCGCACCGACGCGGTTCTCATGCGGATCGTTGATGTGCTGTATTCGTTGCCGACAATTATTTTCGTGATCGTGCTTTTGGCAACCATCGGAGAAATCATCAAGGAATCAAGCATGGTCAAGGCTTCGCCGCTTCTGGAAAGCAGCCTCCACCTCGTCCTTCTCTTTGTGGGCCTGGGCGCGGTTTCCTGGCTGACCATGGCGCGGATTGTTCGCGGGCAAGTACTGTCGCTGCGCGCCCGCGCCTTCGTGGAAGCCAGCCGCGCTCTGGGAGCCAAGCCGCATTGGGTCCTGGCGCGCCATATCATCCCCAACATTTTCGGCGTGGTAATCACGTACCTGGCACTGACCATGCCGGCGATCATTCTCTATGAATCGTTTCTCAGTTATCTGGGACTCGGGGTGCAACCGCCGATGGCGAGCTGGGGAACGCTGATCGCCGAAGGTGTTTCTCAAATCAATCCGATCCGGATTTATTGGTGGCTCATCTTTTTCCCCGGCGGCGTCCTCGTGGCGACGTTATTGGCGCTCAATTTTTTGGGCGACGGCCTGCGGGACGCATGGGATGTGAAAGGCCGGAACTGATCCGGTCATCGAAGCAATCCTGGATTTTCTTTAAGCCAGCGCTTGGCGTCATGGTAATCCGGACAAACATCCCGGACTTCGCGCCAAAACTTCTCCGAGTGGTTCATCTGCCGCAGGTGCATCAGTTCATGCAAGATGATGTAATCGCGCACGAAGGGTGGAGTTTGGAGCAGACGCCAATTCAACGAAATCGCGCCGCGCGGCGAGCACGATCCCCATCGCGATTTTTGATTTCGGACGGAAATCCGCGTAATGGACAATTGATGTTGGCTGGCAAATTCCAACGCGCGCGCGGGCAATTCTGTTTGCGCCAGCGTCCGCATGTGCTTTTCAATTGCCGGACGCAGATCGCCGGGCGAATTCAATGCCCGGCAGGATTCGGAACCAAATTGAATCCATTCGCCGTCGCCGGCGGCTATCGTCACAAACTCGCCGTGGAACAGGATTTTCGTGCCAATCGACCATTTCCTGGTTTGCCTGGGGCACGCGGAAAGAACATTCAATTGACGTTGCAGCCAGGGGATTTGCCGCTCCGCAAATTGCCGGGCTTCGGAGATGGAACCGCTGCGCGGCACTGTCACGCGCGCCGAGCCATCGGGCCGCAACCGCAAAACATATCGCCGGGCGCGACGGTTGTGGACGATGGCCAGCGGAATCTCGCGCCCATTGACCGAAAGCGTTTCCGCGCCAAATGGCTTCGGCCGCCCCAACTTTCCGGCTTGGACTTTACGGTGGAGGAATTTTTCAAATGGCTTCTTTGCCTTGACCCGTCGAATCAACGAGGCGAACTGAAAGTCGAACTGCACCGGCTGAGTAAATGAATTGCCGGCCAGTTTTGCAATTCATTTCATTTAAATTGACCTGAGGCGCTTAATACGAAATAGAAAACAGCCGGATACAGGCAAATCCGGCTGTTTGGGGGATACCAGCATTTGTTGAGGACGCTGGCAAATATGTCAGCAAACGTTTAGCAAAGGACATGCCGGTTTTTAAATTCACCGATTTCTCCATATTCCAGCACATTCTTTACAAACCAGCAACGGAGATCCCCTGGTAGAATTGCAGGATGCAAGCTGCGGCATTGAATCTTGCAAGATTATTCCCAATCCGCGGGCCTGAGAAATATATAAACGCGCCGGGGTTTTTGAAGGGCTGCTGATTTGGAAATCGCCGATACCGCAGGTTGGAAAACTGCGCCACCGTAGCGGCGCGAAACGGCGAATGACCCCCTTCACCGAAAGGAATAATTTGAACACGGACGGGAAAAATTTTCGACAAGAAAAAAAATTATGCGACGTTGGAAGCGGGTCAAAGAGGGAGATTGAGCAGTACAAGGAGAATTACAATTGCAGTGACTATGAAGCGCCGGCGGCTGCCATATTTTGTCATCAACGCCGTTCTGGGATTGATGCTGTTGGGCTGCGGCCTGCTTTTGCCCGCACACTGGAAAGCGGAAGACGCCGGCGTATTGATGACCGCCGGGCAGGGGACGCCTTCGTTGCTCGAGCGTGGCCGGTCGATGGAAAACGACAATCACCTCGGCGATGCCGCGCTTGTGGGCCGGGCGGCCCAATTGGCAAACATCCCCGGCTCCATTGAATTCCAAACGACCGTCACCAATTTGGCGCGGCAAAATCCGCAGGCGTTGTTTTGGGGCGATGACCAAAGCCTGGCGGCGATTTTCCAGGACCAGCCCGCGCCATCGGAATCACTGACCGATTTTCTTATCCAAGGAAACAATCGCCAGGCGGCGCTGGCGCGGTTGCAAGGCTCGCCGGTGGCTTCCGTCAACGAACTGTTGCGGACGCGGAGGCTGAATAACACGCTCCTTCTGCCGGCGTCAGGTTCCGCGTCCGGACAGGCATTCGATGCGGCCGTGGATATTTGCGGACTTTTGCTGAACGAAAGCCGGTTAAAAGACAGATTGAGCGGTCAGATTTTCGATTTTGCCAGCCAGGCCAACGGCGGCGGCGGTTCCATGCCCTTGGAACAGCTCTTGATGGATTTTCTTTCGCTGGGACAGCGGTACAATTGGGACCAGCTTACGGCGTTTGTTGCCGGGATTCCCGATGCCAACACCCTGGACCGGCTCGCCGACCAGACACGCAATGCGGGCGGGAACCTTCCCATCCTTTTTGCCGCGGCGCAACTATCGGGCAATCCAGAAGGCGTGTCGGATTATCTGGCAAAATTTCCCAATACCGGCTTCGCCGATCTCGGCGCCGGGTTGCAACATGGAACCGGAAGCGTGGAACGGCTGGTGGCCGGCGGGAAACGGTATTATCGTTCCGATTTCGAATGGAACCTGGCGGCGTACAATCCGTTTGGGGCAATTTACTTTTCTGGGGCGCGTTTGGCGGCGCGAAATCCCCGGCCAGCCTTCGCCCTAAAATGGCTTTTGTATTTGCTGGCGGGGTTCTTCCTGGCGCTGGCGCTGCGTTTCGCGATGCCCCCGATTGAACCGGCATTGCGAGTGCGCGGGTTTCATTTTGCGCGCGCGTTTTTATTTTCGGTTGGTTTTCTGCTGGCTGTCTTTCTCCTGAGCGAGCCGTTTCTCGCGCAGGAAAGCCGGGAAGGAGAACATTTCTCACTTCGATTGCTGCCGGCCCAGGCGGGCGGCGGCATCCCCGCGGGAATCGCCGGTATTAAACAAAATGTTATGAACCCAATCATCGTGATCACCATGCTGGTCTTTTTTGTCCTGCAAGCATTGCTCTACTTGTCCTGCCTGGTAAAGCTGGCGGAAATCCGCCGCCAGAATATTCCGCCGCGCATGAAATTGAAATTGCTCGAAAACGAGGACCATCTTTTCGATGCCGGGCTTTATCTCGGCTTTGTCGGAACGATTGTCTCGCTGATCGTAGCCTCGTTCCATCTGGTGGAATTCAGCCTGATGGCGGCATATTCCTCCACCTCCTTCGGAATCATTTTCGTCGTCATCTTTAAAATCTTCCATCTGCGCCCGATGCGCCGCCAATTGTTGTTGGAAGCAGAAATCCAGACGATGGATGAGGAGAAACGCGCGGCCGTCCTGGCTGCCCGCCTGGCCCCCGCGGACGCCCCAACCCCCGCCCTGCCATGAACCGCAGCATCCTTATTGTCATTTGCGATTTCCTGTTGCTGAGCTTGTTGACGTTTTCCACGGACATCAATCACATGGCCAATGAAACGTCGCGGCCCGCCACGACCGTGCAAGTCGTGACCAATCCGGTTGTCAATGCGAGCGGCGACCTGGCTGCGGCGATGAAACTGGCATTGCAGAACGAACAACAAACGCAGGCGCAATTGCAGGAGCAACTGGCGTCCGCCCGCCAGGCCGCCGCGGCCCAACAAAATCGGAATGCGCAATTGCAGGCGCAATATCTCGCCGCCCGGACCAACGCCGCGGGTTTGAGCCGGGAATTGCAGGCCGCCACCACGCAATCGCAACAGGAATTGGCGGCGCGGGAGGCGGAGGCGCAACGCGCGACCCAGGTTGCGGCATCGTTGCAGTTGCAATTGGCGCAACTTTCCCAAAGCAATGAACTGGCTGACGCGCAGCGGCAGCGGCTGGCGAATGAATTGCAAGTGGCCGAGATCCAGAAGAGCGCCGCGGTCGGGCAGGCGGCGTTGATGCAGCAGGAAGTTCTGGCCGAGCGGTCGGAAAACACCCGGCTGTCGGAAGGGTTCAAATTGCTGGCGACCAACTCGGCGGCCTTGACGCAGGAAATCCGCGAGAACCAAACGCTGGCGCCCAACACGATTTTCAGCGATTTCGTGTCCAATCGCGTGACCGCGGCCATCGACGGCGTGTACTCCAGCTTTTTCAGCATGGATTCGTCACGGAATACCATGACCGAAACGGTCCTGGTCACAGACGGGACGAATATCTTTGCCGTTTGTCACGTGGACGCCACGCCATTGAAATTATGGAACCCTGGGACCGATTGGAATGAGTTCACCGGCAACTTGACCCGCGGACCGGACCGGGTGCCGATCCGGTCGCTCTCCTTTGATTCGAATGACCCGCGGGTGGTGATGATCCCCGTATCGCGAGATGAGGCGAGGCGGCTCGGATGCAAAATCTACCGGCTTTCATCCGATCCGTATAAATTTCAAAACGCCGTGCTCATTGGCGCCAACGAGGGCTATTACGGCCAGTGTAATTTTCAAATTGATTTGAGCGCACCCCAATATGTGAGGTTGGACCGCAGTGTGTTGAAGGGATTATTCGGACAATTCAATCCCTCGCGCGGTGATTATGTCTTCAGTTCAACCGGTGAATTACTGGGCATCATGGTCAATAACACCTATTGCCTGATACTCCATCAATTCGCGCCGTCAACGACCCTGGCATTCAACCGGGCATTGAGTTCAACGGGCAGCGCGCTCTCGCAGCTTTACGATTACGTTTTTCAAATGCCGGCGCGCTTGCAGTAAATGTCCCGGGCGGAGTCCTTTCCTTGACACGCCAGCCGTTCGCCTTCATTTTTTGGCCGAGGAAATGACATGAGCACTCATAATACATTCAATTCGCAGCAAACGTTTGACCTAGGCAACGGCAAACGCGGAAATTTTTATTCGTTGCCCGCGCTGGACAAGGCCGGTTTGGGGAACATCTCCAGGCTGCCGGTGTCCATCCGGCTGGTCCTTGAATCCGTCCTGCGGAATTGCGATGGCAAGAAGGTCTCCGAAGCGAACGTCAAGGAACTCGCCAATTGGAAGCCGAACGAGAGCCGCACGGCGGAGATACCGTTCGTTGTCGCGCGCATCGTGTTGCAGGATTTTACCGGCGTGCCGCTGCTGGTGGACCTGGCGGCGATGCGCTCGGCGGTGGCGCGGCTGGGCAAGAACCCTAAAATCATTGAACCACTCGTGCCGGTGGACCTGGTGGTGGACCATTCCGTGCAGGTGGATTTTTCCGGAACGGCCGACGCCTTGCGGAAAAACCTTGAGATCGAATTTCAGCGCAACCGCGAACGCTATCAATTATTGAAATGGGGGATGCAGGCGTTCGAGACGTTCAAGGTGGTGCCGCCGGGAATCGGCATCGTCCATCAGGTAAACCTCGAATACCTCGCCAAGGGCGTGTTGGAAGCAAACGGCGTTTATTATCCCGACACCCTGGTCGGCACGGATTCGCACACGACCATGATCAACGGCCTCGGAATCGTCGGTTGGGGGGTGGGCGGCATCGAAGCGGAAGCCGGGATGCTCGGACAGCCGGTTTATTTTCTGACGCCGGACGTGGTGGGCGTACACCTCACTGGCGCTTTGCGCGAGGGAGTGACCGCGACCGACCTGGCGCTGACAGTGACCCAATTGTTGCGAAAGGCAAAAGTCGTGGGCAAGTTTGTGGAATTCTTCGGCCCCGGCGCGACGGCATTGCCGGTGGTGGACCGCGCCACGATTGCAAACATGGCGCCGGAATACGGCGCGACGATGGGCTTTTTCCCGATTGACGCCGAGTGCGTGAACTATCTGCGCGCGACCGGCCGCGGCGAGGAGCATTGCCGGCTTTACGAGAATTATTACCGCGCGCAGGGTTTGTTCGGCATCCCCAAGAAGGGCGAGATTGCCTATTCACAGGAATTGGAATTGGATTTGGGAACAGTCGTGCCCAGCGTGGCGGGACCGAAACGTCCGCAGGACCGGATAGAATTGCCGAAACTCAAGCATGAATTCATTTCGGCCTTTTCGAAGCCGATCACCGAGAACGGTTTTGGAAAAACGGCGGATGATTTGAACCGGGTGTATCGAATTGACAGCACGAACGGTTCAACTCCCGGCGGCGGCAGCCAGGAACCGGTTTCAGCGCAAGAATCGAAATTGTGGAACACCAATCCCATCACCGAAACAGAGATGGCGAACAACCGTCCCACGCCGGACGCCGTGACCGCGTCGGGAACCGGCGCTTACCATGGTGAAGTGCGCAACGGCTCGGTGTTGATCGCCGCGATTACGAGTTGCACAAACACGTCGAATCCCAGCGTGATGCTCGCGGCGGGATTGCTTGCCAAGAAAGCCGTCGAGAAGGGCTTGGGGGTGGACCCGATTGTCAAGACCTCGCTCGCGCCCGGTTCGCGCGTAGTCAGTGATTACCTGGGCAAAGCCGGTTTGCAACCGTATCTCGACAAACTAGGCTTCAATCTTGTTGGTTACGGTTGCACGACGTGCATCGGCAATTCGGGTCCGCTGGCCGCGCCGGTGGAGGACGTGGTGACCAGGAACAACGTCATCGCGGCGTCTGTCCTGTCAGGCAACCGCAATTTCGAGGCGCGGGTTCACCAGAGCATCAAGGCGAATTTTCTGATGTCGCCGCCGTTGGTGGTGGCGTTTGCGCTGGCCGGGCGGGTGGATATTGACCTGGCGAACGATTCGCTGGGGAATGGCAAGGACGGCAAACCCGTTTATTTGCGCGACATCTGGCCGAGTCTGAAGGAGGTGCGCGATTTGATGCAAACGGCGCTGCAGCCGGAGGTATTCCGAAAACTGTACAAGGATTTTGCCGCGCAAAATCCCAAATGGAATGAGATACCTTCGAGCACTGGAAATGTTTATGAGTGGGACAAAAAATCGACTTATATCCAGGAACCGCCATTCTTCGAGAAATTTTCGATGCAACCGGGCGAGGTGCATGAAATCAAATCGGCGCGGGCGCTGGCGGTGTTTGGCGACAGCGTGACGACCGACCATATCTCGCCGGCCGGCTCGATCAAGAAGAGTTCGCCCGCCGGAAAATTTTTGATTGAGAACGGCGTGGAACCGGGCGACTTCAACAGCTACGGCTCGCGTCGCGGCAATGACCGGGTGATGACCCGCGGCACCTTTGCCAACGTGCGCATCAAGAACCTCATGCTGGCGGGACAGGAAGGGGGCGACACGAATTTGCAGCCGGAGGGAACGAAGCTGTCGATTTATGACGCGGCACTGGAATATCAAAAGCGCGGCACGCCGCTGGTGGTGATTGCCGGACAGGAATACGGCACAGGCAGTTCGCGCGATTGGGCGGCGAAAGGGACCAATCTCCTCGGCGTAAAAGCGGTGGTCGCGCAGAGCTTCGAGCGCATTCACCGCAGCAACCTTGTCGGCATGGGAGTGTTGCCAATGCAATTCAAGGAAGGCGTAACGGCACAGACTTTAAAGCTGGATGGCACGGAGAGTTACGATGTGGTGGGCCTGAACTCAAGCCTCAAGCCGCAGCAGGACTTGACATTGCGCATCACGCGCAAGGACGGCAAGGTGGAGAATGTCCCGGTAAAATGCCGCATCGATACGCCGATTGAGATCGATTACTACCAGCACGGGGGCATTTTGCCTTTTATGTTGCGGCAATTGGTGGCGAAAGCGTAAAAATTTTTCGCTTGCGCAGCACTCCAGCCGGTGGTTTGTTAGGTTCGAATCATTTCCGTCGGCAGCCGATAACCCGTTATTGCTTATGAACGAACCCGATTCCTCCGTGCCTCCAGATGTAACAACTATTTCCAGTTATAAAGACCGTTCGACTGGTTTGATGATCTTCGGAATTTTGACGGTCGTCCTTGGCTGTCTGGCTGGATTGATGGTTATCATGTTGTTGGTCCAGACGGTGGTCATGGCGCCCCAAACGCACATGAGTTTTGTAACGATTCTCCCGGCAATAAGTATTTATGTCGTTGTGTCGGCGGCGTTGATCTGGCTGGGAATCGGTTCGATCTTGGCCCGGCGCTGGGCGAGGGCGTTGCTGCTGATCTTCTCCTGGACTTGGATGGTGATGGGAATTTTTGCCGTGATTGGGATGGCGTTTGTCATGCCCCACGTCATGAAAAATTTGGCCGTGAATGCAAAGGGAAGCCAACCGGCAATGCCGGATGCTGCGATCTACGCGGTTGTAGCAGTGATGCTGATATTCTTAAGCGTGTTTTTCATCATTTTACCGGCGATCTGGGTATTTTTTTATGGTAGCCGTCACGTGAAGGCCACGTGTGAAGCGCGCGATGGCGTCAGGCGCTGGACCGATTCTTGTCCGCTGCCGGTGCTGGCGATGTCCTTATGGTTGCTTTTCGGGGTGCCGATGTTCGTAATCATGGCGGTCACGGAGCAGAGTGTATTGCCGTTTTTCGGCACATTAATCGGCGGGATTCCGGGGGCGCTGTTGTGTTTGGCTCTTGCCGCCTTATGGAGCTACGCCGCCTGGCTGATCTATCAACTCAAACCAGAAGGATGGTGGCTGATATTGATAGCAAGTATTCTGATTATGATTTCCTCCTGCATTACTTTTGCGCGACATGATGCAATAGAGATATATCAGTTGATGAATCTTCCCCAGGCACAAATCGACCAAATTCAAAACAGTGGGTTAGCGGAGGACATCAAGTGGTTTGCCTCATTCGGCGCGGTGCCGTTTCTGGTCTATTTATTATTCATCAAAAAATATTTTCGGGCGCCGACAGTGAGGTGAAGTTTTGGGGTTAATGGGATTGCGTTGCGGAGCAGGGATGGAAATTGTGCAATGATTCCGGTCTGCGGAACGCAGTTTTGCGGCGGTTTTGCAAACAGACGCCTGTTGGCATTTCATTTTCCTCGAGGACTGGTTTTATATGCGGGCGATTTTTCAGCCAGTATAAACGAGGTTTGATTTTCGGTTTCAAATTCCACATTCCCGTTTAATTGCACTTCCGTTTCCTGTCCCCAAAAATTCGGATAAAGAGCGGCCAGTCGCGGTATTGCCCTTTGAGCAAGTTGAAAATATCTGGCGTCCAGTTCCAAGCCGATGGATTCATAACCAACCGCTTCGGCCGCGGCAATGGTTGAACCTGAACCCATGAAGGGATCAAGAATTTTCCCTTCGCCAAGAGGCAATAAAGCGCGAACGATAATGCGCATGAAATGTTGCGGTTTAAGGCACGGATGATCGGAAATGGCTTGTTCACGCTTTGGAGTTCGTCCGCTGGCAATTGCATCCGGCAACGGCCGGTCCGTTGAAAGTCTGCGCAGGCCGCCGGTTTTCCATTTCCGAAGATTTTCAGCGACAGTCCTGGTTTCAATCGGCTTGCGAAAGAGCATCCACGGTTCATAGGCGCCTTTGGGACTAACACAAACATCTGGAAATTCTGCTTCCGCGTTTTTCGGGCGGTCACCGCCACGAAAACTATAATAAAGACGCATGATGGCTGGACGAACTTCAAACCCGGCCTCGGCCATCGCGCCTTGCACATGATGCTGAAGAATCGGGTGCCCGGCCACACAAACATGAGCGCCCGGAACAAGGACTGGCAAAAGTAGCTTTCCCAAATCGTGGAAATAGCCTCGAAGATGCCGCCTTTGTTCTTCAGTAAGCACTGTAAATCGCGGCAATGGGTCGCGATGACTGCCTCCAATTTTTGGCGGCAGCCGCCAAACCCCGCCGCGGCCCATTCGAAGCTTTGCCAATTCTTTTTCCGAAAATTCCAAAACACCATAAGGCGGGTCGGTACAAACGGCATGAATGGAATGGGCCGGGCACAATGGCAGCCATTCAAAACAGTCGGTTTGTTCCAGGTGAAACATGGTTTCAAATTTCAACTATAGGCGAAAGACAATCAAGCATAAATCCTGTATCAACTAAAGGCGAAATGGACGCCAAAAACACTTTGGGCCGATTTGTCCGCGAATTACGCGAACAAGCGAAACTTACTCAAGATCGGTTGGCGCGTAAAACAGGAATTACCTACCAATACCTTTCCAGCCTGGAAAATGGCAGGGAAAATTTCTCGATTGAGATTTTGGAGGCCCTCGGAAGCGCATTGGATTGTCCCATTCCGCAGTTGGTCGCGGGGGCGTTTGCCGGGAAAGAAACCACTCCCATTCCAATGGTGAATAAGGATTATTTTCGCCCCAAAGCACCTTTGCCGCCGGGATTGAAGATTTCTCATCTCGAAGCGGCGTTAAATGCATCACAACGAATTTTGGGCGTCATTAATAGCAATTTAAGGGCACATGGCGGCAAACCATTGTATGATTACATTCAGGGAAACAATTTCAGCGGTCTCATTTCGAATATCCTCTGTGATGCCATTGATGAGCATTCGCCCTATAAACACAATTCGCACCAAGCCTATCCTGACCTGATCAATCCAAAATTGTCAAAACAAGCAGCGCCCGCCGGGTTGGAAATCAAATCCACGATACAAATCGGCAAAGGTGGAGAAAGTCATAACGGACATTCCGGCTGGCATTTGGTCGCCTGTTATCGAATTGACCGTGAGACCTGTCACATTAAGTTCGTCCATATTATGTGCGCTGTTTTGAATGGGCATACCCATCCACAACCGGATTGGACTTACGTGGGAAGCAAGGTAAACGCGCTGACCGGCAGTCGGCGAACGGAGACTTACAATACCAATTTAATCGGCACCACAAAGTTGCGGGACGGTTCGGTTTATCTCGATCCGTCCGTGGTAAATTTCAAGCGATGGAGGGCAAAACGCATCGGAGATAAGCCGGATCATGCTCTTTGAATTGGCTGGGAAAGAAGATCATTTCTCCGGTTTGATGATGGAAACCACGAAGGCGTCCGGTTTGAGATATTTTTGGGCGACGGCTTTGATCTGTTCCAGGGTGACGGCCTCGAATTTTGCGTCTTCCGATTCCGAATGCTGGTGTCCCAGGCCGTAAAGCTCGTCGAGCGCGGTCAACACCGCCAGGTTTCCGAGGTCCTGGCGCGAGATTTTTTTCTGCCCGATGATTTTGGCCTTGGCGCGTTTCAATTCCTCCGCGCTCAACCCTTCCGTGCGGAGCAATTCCGCCTCGGCGAGCAGTTCTTTCTCGACCAATTCGGTTTTGGACGGCTCGGTGCCGGTGTAGAACGCAAAGTAGCCGGGGACCATGCCGGCAAAATTTTGCGCGCCGCAATAATAGGCCAATCCGAGTTGCTCCCGGATGCGCAGAAACAGCCGGGAACCCAGATCGCTGCAAGACTCATGAATCAGTTCCAAGGCGTAATGGTCCTCGTTGTGGACAGTGGTTCCGCGAAAACCGATCACCAGCACCGCTTGCTTTTTGTCCCGCGTCTCCACCACGCGAGGGGTCAGGGGAGGCGCAATCTTTTGGTCGTTGCTGATGGGAATAGTGCCTTTTCGCCAATTGGCGAAAGCCTTTTCCACGGCTGCCTTGATACTGGCGACCTTCACATCGCCATAAATCGCCAAAACACAATTGTTCGGCACGGTGAGTTTTTGATGGAATTTGGCCAGGTCGGTGGTGGAGGTTTTTTTGACGATTTCCTCGGTGCCGAGAGGGTCGAGTCCGTAACTGGCATCACCGAAGAGCGCACGACGCATCGCCACGCCGGCGCTTTTGAGCAAATCATCCTTGCGCGCATAAATGCCCGCGATCTGGATTTCTTTTTCGCGTTCCAGTTCCGGCGCGGGAAAATTTGAGTTGAGCAAAACATCGGCGAGCAAGTCAAGGCCCAAGGCAAAGTCATCGGCCAGGACCTCGATGTTCAAGCCAAAGCTTTGATTGCCGCCATAGCTGTCGATGTGCCCGCCAACAGATTCGATTTCCGTGGCAATTTTTTGGGAATTGCGCCGGGCGGTGCCTTTGAGAAGCATTCGCGCCAGCAATTGAGTGATGCCGTTGTTCGCGACGGTTTCGGCAAGCACACCGCCCTGAAAGACCACGCGAAATTCGACAAACGGCAGGCGCGAATCCTCCTTGACCAAAAGTTTCAAGCCGTTCGGTAATTCGATTTTTTGGATGGGATGGTCCGCGTTGGTCTCAATTTCTGATTTAATTTTGGGGGCGGCGCCATCGGGAAGCAGCGCGTAAAGAGTGCGGTTTTCCGCTGTAAGATATTCCCGCGCAACACGTTGAATATCGGCGAGGGTGACGCGCTTGACGGCGGCAAGGTAGCGTTCAGAAAGGTTCAAATCATTCGCGGCCAGCCAATTGCCGCCGAGGTTTTGCGCCTGGCCTTCCATCGTTTTACGCGAGGCGAGGGTGCCGGAAATGAACTGTTTGACGGCCTTGTGCAATTCATCGGCGGAGACCGAAAGGGTTTTGATTTTATCTATTTCGGCGAGCATGGCATCACGAGCGGCGGCAAATTTATCGCCGTCGGCGACGGCGCTCATGCCAAAAACTCCGGGCAGACCGGGACTGTACGTCCAGGCATCAACGTGATGGACAAGGCCCTGTCGTTCGCGGACTTGCTGGAACAGGCGCGAGCTGCGTCCCCCGCCAAGCAGGACGGACAACACGTCCAGGGCCGGCACGTCGGGGTGGCGAAGTTCGGGAATGTGCCAGGCGAAGTGGAAGTGTCCGAGTTCGACCGGCGCTTCCTCAATGATTTCGCGCGAGGCGGTTTGTTTGGGTTCGTCCGGCAAAAAAACGGGCGGGAGGGCGCGCGATTTGGTTTTGGCATAGGCCTCGCGGATTTGGGCCACCACCTCGTCATTTTTCACGTCGCCGGCGACGATATAAAAGCAGTTATTCGGGGCATATTTTTCGTGATAATAATTGCGAATATCTTCCGGTTTCAGATCATTGAAGATATCGGGATAGCCGATGATGGTGAAGCGATAGGGGCTGCGGGTATAGGCGGTTTCGAACAGGCGACGGCTGGCCCGGCGGCCGGGGTCGTCCTGGCCCATGTCCATTTCGCGGCGGATGACGTCCATTTCCTTGGCCAATTCGTCCGGCGGCAGGGTGGCGTGCTGCATGATGTCGCACAAAATATCAATGGCCGTGCGGGCACCGGTGTTGGGGACGTCGATGTGATAAACGGTGCGGTCGAAGCTGGTGTAAGCGTTCATGTAACCGCCGGCTTCCTGCACTTCCTGGTCAATCCGGCTGCCGGGCCGGGTGGTGGTGCCCTTGAAAAGCATGTGTTCGAGGACGTGGGAAAGACCGGCGCCGAGCCAGCGTCCCTCATGGATGCTGCCGCTCATGCACCAGGCCTGCGCGGAAACGACCGGGGCGCTGTGGTCTTCGCGGACGATAATGATGAGGCCGTTCTCCAAGGTGGTCATTTTGACCCCCGGCGGCACCGACGGGATGATGTCCGATGAGTTATTGGTCATTTGTCGAATGGGAAAAGGTATCGTGGAATTGGCGGCGGGCAACCCAAATTAAATTCAATCTTGAACGGCGTGATTAATTGGCAAGAATTGCGGCCATGAAATTCCAGCGCAACTTAATCCAATGGTTCCTTCTGCTTTTGTTGGGCGGCTGGATTGTCGGGGATTACTTTTATTGGGGACGTCCGAGCGGTCATTTCAGCCTTATAAATTTTGCAATCTACCTCGGTAAAATATTTTTATTGTTGTTTGTCGGCGCATCGATTTATGCGACCGCGCGCCGAAATTTCCCTAAAGTCCGGCCTGACACGCACGACCTGGAAAAGAGAATCGACGAAATCGGCGCGGCCTATGTCACGCAACGCCCGAAAGCGGCGCTGGTGATTGCGGTTTATCAGCGCGGAAAATGCCGCTGCAAAGGGTTTGGAAAAGTCAGCGAAGAAAACCCGAACCCGCCGGAGGCGCGGACGGTTTTTGAAATCGGGTCCATCACGAAGGTATTTACGGGGATTGCGCTGGCCAGATTCGCATGTGCCGGAGCGGTGACATTGGGCGACGGCATCAGCCGGTATTTGCCGGACGGAGCGCAGACGCCGAAATGGGAGGGGATTGAAATCACCTTAAAAAATCTCGCCACGCATACTTCCGGGTTGCCGCGGTTGCCGGACAATTTCAAGCAGACGATGAAGGATCCGTTGAATCCCTATGCCAGTTACACGACGAAAGATTTGTATGATGATTTGGCGGCGGTGAAACTGGCGAGACAGCCGGGACGCAGAAGCGTTTATTCAAATTACGGCTTTGGTTTGCTCGGACATATTCTTGAACGGAAGTCCGGGAAAACATACGAAGCGTTGATCCAGGAAACGGTGGGTGCGCCGCTCGGCCTGCGGCATACAACGACCCACCTTTCCGGGGAACAACAAAAACTACTTGCGCCCGGGCACAGCCCTAACGGTCGGATCGTTCCCAATTGGGATGGGGACACGCTGGCGGGATGCGGACGGCTCTACTCCAACGCGGAGGACCTGCTGAAATTCATTGAGGCAAATCTGATTGACGCCGATTCGAGGACCGCCGAGGCCATGACCCTGGCGCGGCAAGTCCATTTTAAAGCGGCGATGCGCGACATTGGATTGGGCTGGCAGATTGAGAAAGGCGCCTTGGGCGGCCCGGTCATTCACTGGCATAATGGCGGGACGGGCGGCTATGTCAGTTTCATCGGATTTAACAGGAAAAATCAGACGGGCGTCGTGGTCCTTTCGAGTTACGGCTCGGCATTGATTGGCGACGCCTCCACGGACAAGATAGGGATGAACCTGTTAAGTCTGGGCGACAAAGTCTCGCTCGAATAGCAACGTACGGAAAGGGTCGGTCGCCGTTGTCAGGGCATCAAGCACGGCACGACCTGCCGGCTGTGGCGGCGGTAAATTTTAAAATCGGCGTCGGTGGTAATTAGGATGGGATTGGCCAGCGTTTCGGTCAGGCCCACGAGACAGGCGTCGGCCAGGCTCATGGGCACATCGGCGTATTTGGCGCGCAAGTCAAGCACCGCGGGCAATTCGTCGTTGAGGTTGAACGCCAGCCGCAAATGACCCCGGCGCAAAAGCTGGTCGGGCGCCCGCGCGTGGGGCGGGTGCAGCAGAAAAAACGCCTCGGACAGAACGGCGTCGCAGGTAAACCACGGCAAGGGCTGCCGGGACAAGGTTTCACGGGACCAAGCGTGGTGTTCTTCGCGTGGATCGAGCAAGGCGGCCAGCGGGGCCGCTGTCAACGATGCAGTTTTTTGGCACGAATAATCACCGCCAGTTTTTGTTTTTTGGACGAGCGAAACCGCGGCGTCCCCGGGGGAACTTTCGCCCGCCAGCTTGCCTGTAAAATATCGCCGATCAATTCGCCCGTGCTCCCGCCGCCATCGGACGGGCGCCGGGGCTGATGCAGCCGTTCGCGCACCACGTCGGATTTGGAGACGCGGCGCGTCCTTGACTCGCGCTCAATCTCGCTCACCAGAACATCCGGCAAGCGAACGGTCAAAGTTTTCATGCGGCGAACGTAAGACAGATGCGGTAGTCTCGCAAGACGATTGATTTTAAGCCGTGACCTCCTTGAGCAGCGGCATGATTTCATCCACGGCGCAAAGCGAGGGGAAAATAATGCGGCACTCTGCCAAGATGGCACTACGCTCGCGCCCGCCAGCGAAGGCGGTTTGGGTATGCGAAGGTTAAATTCTGCCGTCCCTCCGGGACTTTGTCCGCTTGGTGACCTGTCCCACGGCTGAAGCCGTGGGCTATTATCGGTCGCCGCTCCGCGGCTACGGCGCGCAACGGAGTGCGCGCCCTACCGCCTAGCAGCCTGTCTGACTTAACTCAAGTCAGCGGGTAAGGTTGTGGTGGTAGCCGTCCCGACGGCGGAGGCCAATGGGTTCCGATTCAACGGCGGCGAATCCCGTTGGTGATATTCCGGTGCATTA